>RFQF01000032.1 GCA_009925805.1 Flavobacteriia bacterium
ATTGCCGCTCAATCCTATTCCTATACCCGCATTCGTATTCGTCCACGCAAAAGACGCACCTGCAGGTGTGGATACGAAAGCATTTGGGGTAATGGTTTGCCCAGGACAAACCACAATCGGGTTAAACGGACCAACCGTTGCTACAGGTTGAACGGTGATTGGTATGGAAACTAAAGCTCCAGGACAACCATTAGAGGAAGGGGTAAAAGTGTATGTTACAATCTGTGGAGAAGAGGTGTTGTTTACGATTGGGGTACTTAACGTGGCTGTATTGCTCCCTGGGGTTAAATTTCCACTGGCGGTGGCTACGACGCCAGCGGGCATCGCGGCAGACCAAGCAAAAGTTGATGGGTTTATGGAAGAGGTTACTGTAATTACGGCATTCGAACCAGAACAAATTGGGCCAACATTAGCCGGTAAAGAAGCCACAGGAAGGGGTTTAACAATAACAGTAGCCGTGGAGGTTGCAGGATTGCACGGGCCGGGGGGATCATTGGTGGTTAATGTGAGTACCGCTGTCCCAGTATATCCGGCTGGTGGCGTCCAAGTGCTTGTCAGTGAATTCGGATTTGAAAAGGTTCCTCCGACATTTGAAGACCATGTTGCACTCGAAGCCGCCCCGCCAATGGATCCGTTAAGAGCAATCGTTTGACCAGCGCATACACCATTAGGATAAGTGGATGCATTTGCGGTGGCTAGTTGATTAAATGCTATGGTGGTTTGACCTGTTATCACAGGGCAAGGTGCAGGCGGTTGGGTTGATGTGAGGGTCAAAACAATATTACCCACAAAATTATTGGGTGGTGTATAGGTTGAGTTTAATGCACCGGTTCCTGCTCCACCCGCTCCTACTGCACTAAAACTACCTCCAGCTGTATTGGCGGTCCAATAACCATTAGCGACTCCTCCTGTTACAACTCCATTCAAAGCTACAGGTGAATTCATACAAAAGGGACCATAACTGCCAGGGTTCACCGATGCAGGATTCTGTACGTTAATCGTTTGGGTTATCGTGGTTGGGCCGCATTCGTTGGTTGCTGTAAATGAATATGGAAATGAACCAGAATTTGGATAATTTATAGATCCGGGATTTAAGGTATTAGATGTATCTGGAGTAGGGACATTTGCCGGGGCCAGTGGTGTTGCATTTGGGTTAAAATCCCACGCATAAGTTGGACTTTGTGTAGCATAACAATTATTAACGGTAGCTGTCGGGTTGAAAGGAGAACCTAGACAAATTGAATTTGTGGCACTTAAGGTGACCAGGGGTGGCGCTTTGATGGTAATTTGCGTCGTGGTACTTTTGGGTTGGCAGCCCAAGGGTGCTGTATTAGAAAATACTTGAGAACTTAAACTATTCGTTAGCTGGACGGTGTATACTCCTGGCCCAGTAAAGGATATAGATGGATTCAATGTTTGGGCATTGGAGCCATTGGCATACTGCCAAGCCGGTTGCCCACAATTGTTCGGGTTGGCAGAGCTAACTGACCAAGCAGAAACGTTGCTCAAATTGCACTGAGCTGGGGTAGAATTGTTTTGAAAAACGCCTGTTGCTGGGGCACACGCAACGACAAAAGGTGAAGTAATTTGTACTTGAAAATCTGGGGTAACACACAAGCAAATGGTTGTTGAATCCATTCCGCAAGGATTCCAAGACATTCCAGCAACATAAAGCACCATACAATAATTACCCGGTTGAAGGAATTGAACATTGATATTAGAACTTACAAGAACTGAAGGAGGCCATGAACCATAATTGGCAAGATTTGCTCCAACCCCCATGTTTCCCGTAATGTTTACTTGAGCATTGTTTGCCGTTATTAATCCGTTAGGACCATATAATCTCCAAATTCTCTTATAATCATTAGAGCATGTAATGGTGTTATTACTTGACGAAATGTTTGTACCAGGCGAACTTATATCATTGAAAGTAACGTTACTTCCTTGACATATTTTGTTGTTATATGGACTCAAATTAGGCGATGTAGACATAATAGCATCTGGAGCACTCTGAACATTTATCGGCCCGATCGCATTGGTGGCACTTCCGCAAAGATTTTGGGCAGTAATCGATGCTTGGAAAGAGTTTTGATAAGTAGTGTTGTTGATAACTGATGTTGTATTACAGCTCACAGATGAATAATTATGTGTCATTGAGGCTGGAGGAGGATGGGGAAAAACAACAGAAGGAGTACCGTCATTGAACGAAATTGTATACGTTGTACCTGGAGTATTTTGCATTCCTGGTATGATGTTGTAAACAATTGAACTAGGATTACAAAGGACAGGAACGCCACCTGGGGTCAACAAAGCTGTTGGATTGGAACCAGCGTATGTAGGAAAAATTTGGGACGATAAACAGGAATTTGGCGTTTGTTGCAAGGTGTAGGTTATGAATCCTGAACCGGCAACAGAAATAGCATTCGCAAATCCGGGGTTTGTATTATTAATTCCCGTATAATTATTGCTTGTACCGTTACCCCAATAAATAGTATGAACACTATTCGCATTCGTATTAGTTGAATTTGTGGTAAGACATAAATAGTCTCCATTAAATACACCCTGTGTACAACTCGTAAAATAGGTAACTTGGTTAATTACCGATGTTCCAAATCCAGCACCGCATGCGTTATTAATTGCCAAGTTCAAATTTGGATTTGGGTTGGTATTTTGAACAATTATTTGAACAGTTGTCGGCGCGCCCCCGTTAACTACCAAGGTCACTGTATAGGTGCCAGGATTGTTGAAGGTGACAATGTGAGGCCCCAACATGTTACTGGATGCCGGGCTTCCTCCCTGAAAAGTCCATTGAATTGAGCTGGCATTTGCCGTAGTGTTCGTAAATAGGATTTGTGAACCTGCACAAATGGTAAGCGTATTATTTGCAGCGGGTGGTGAGGTCGTGAACGTTGCATTTTGCGCTAAGGCTGAAACGGCCAAGACAAGAAAAAATGTAAGATTTAGTAGGCGATTTTTCATGCTTCGGTAACAAGTACGAAGTTAAGGATAATTTGGTAGCCTTTGCGTTACCTTTTTATGAAAAAAAATAGAAAGATACTTCGTTCATTCTAAATCTTGAACACCTCCAACATGCGTACAAAGAAAACTCCATATACGAACAAGGATCTTAATCCTAACTCAGCAACCTGAATAATTGGATGGCCCATTAATTTTTGACTTGCTCTAAAATTCAAACTTAGCACTACGCCAATACCTCCTTCACTTTGTCGGAAGCTTCTTGCAGCAACACCACCGAATGCACGTTCAAGCCTGAATCATCGATGAGTTTTTTCGCTTCTTCGGCATTTGTGCCTTGCAAACGAACGATTATCGGTACAGGGATATTTCCTATGTTATTGTAGGCATCGACAATACCTTGTGCTACACGGTCGCAACGCACAATTCCGCCGAAAATGTTGATCAAGATAGCCTTCACATTTGGGTCTTTTAAGATGATATGAAACGCTTTCTCTACACGCTCTGCGTTGGCAGTACCTCCCACATCCAAGAAATTTGCGGGATTACCCCCAGAAAGCTTAATGATATCCATGGTGGCCATGGCCAGACCTGCTCCGTTCACCATGCACCCCACGTTTCCGTCGAGTTTCACGAAATTCAACCCAGCTTCATCGGCCTCCACCTCGGTGGGATCTTCCTCTGTTTTGTCGCGCATGGCGGCATAATCGGCGTGGCGAAGCAACCCATTTCCATCCAAAGTAACTTTTGCGTCCACTGCGATGATTTTGTTGTCCGATGTTTTGAGCACAGGATTGATTTCAAACATAGAAGCATCAATTCCTTCGTACGCTTTGTAAAGGGCTGCCACAAATTTGGTCATTTGTTTAAATGCTTCACCTTCCAAACCAAGATTGAATGCAATTTTTCGCGCTTGAAACCCTTGAAGGCCCACGCGTGGATCCACCAACTCGCGGTGAATTTTTTCCGGCGTATGCTCGGCCACGTGTTCGATGTCCATACCGCCTTCGGTAGAGTACACAATGACATTGCGTCCTTTCTCCCGATCCAACAATACCGACATATAAAATTCTCGGGTTTCGGATTCTCCTGGATAGTATACATCTTGAGCAATCAACACCTTATTTACTTTTTTACCTTTCCCGTTGGTTTGCAAGGTCACCAAATGTCCCCCAAGAATTCCTTTAACTTTTTCTTCCACTTCACCAATACCTTTGGCGAGCACTACCCCGCGAGATCCCGTTTCTTCCACGGTACCTTTTCCTCTACCTCCCGCATGAATTTGGGCTTTCACCACATACCATGACGTTCCGGTTTGTTGGGTTAATTCTTCTGCTGCGGCAACGGCCTTAGTTACATCATCCACCACTACGCCTTCTTGGATAGCGACTCCGTAGCTTTTTAAAATGCTTTTTCCTTGGTATTCGTGTAAATTCATAGTTCAATTTTGATGTGTAAATTTAATAAAATCCAAGGGCCAAAACTCATGATTGTAATTTATTTTTCCAACTGCTTGAAATTTCTCGTGAGGCAAATTCTTTGGCACGGAAAGCCTTAATATCCTCCCATACTTGTTCAATTCCAAAGGTCAAGGCACGAAATTCTTCCTCCATGGCAGTATTTACAACCGAAGGGTCTGAAAAATAGTGTTTTACAAAATTCGTATCGAAGTTTCCTGAGATAAAGGCCTCATGCTTTAGCACAAATTTACCAAAATCCAAGGTAGTTTTCACGCCTGAAATTTGGTAATCATCAATTGCTTCAAGACAGCGGCGAATTGCGTCCTCTCGGGTTTTCCCCCACACTACCAACTTGGCAATCATGGGGTCGTAATAGATAGGAACCTCCATTCCTTCTACGAAGGCATCGTCCACCCGTACGGATCTTCCAGAAGGTACCCTATACCGTTTTAGTGTTCCGATATCGGGAAGGAATCCGTTGAGGGTGTCTTCTGCATAAACACGGACTTCGATGGCATGCCCATGAATTTCAAGTTCCTCTTGGGTTTTCGGTAATTTTTCTCCTTGCGCAACGCGAATTTGCCATTCCACAAGATCGGTCTTGGTAATTTCTTCTGTCACAGGATGCTCCACCTGCAAGCGCGTATTCATTTCCAAAAAGTAAAAATCCAGGTTGGCGTCGAGCAAAAATTCCACGGTACCCGCTCCGGTATAATCACACGCTTTGCAGACTTTAACGGCAGCCTCTCCCATGCGTCTTCTAAGTTCAGGCGTGACCACGGCACTGGGAGCTTCTTCAATGACTTTCTGATGACGGCGTTGAATTGAGCATTCCCGTTCGAACAAGTAGACCGCATTTCCGTGTTGGTCGGCAAATACCTGAATTTCAATATGCCGAGGTTTGGTAACAAATTTCTCAATAAAAACGGCATCATTTCCAAAGGAAGATCGAGCTTCGCTTTGCGCTGTTTGCATTTGTTCCTCAAAATCAGCTTCACGTTCCACGAGGCGCATACCTTTACCTCCTCCTCCGGCAGAGGCTTTTATGAGTACTGGATATCCAATTTCTGAAGCAATTTGTTTTCCTGCTTGCACGTTGGCCACGGCTTCATCGAGCCCAGGAACAAGAGGCACTCCAAAATTCTTTACCGCCTGCTTCGCGCTCAATTTGTCACCCATAATTTCCATTGATTCCGGGGACGGTCCAATGAGGGTAATTCCAGCCGCCTTTAATTTGCGCGCAAATCCTGCATTTTCAGATAGAAAGCCGTAACCCGGATGCACGGCATCTACCCCCAAGGCAAGGCAGGCTTCAATAATAGCATCCTGACGCAAATACGACTCGGAAGATGGGCTCCCTCCTAAATAAACGGATTCATCGGCTTCTAAAACGTGAGGCACCGACCGGTCGGCATCGCTGTATACAGCCACGGATTTTATTCCCAACTTATGAAGCGTGCGAAGCACGCGGCGAGCAATCTCCCCTCGGTTGGCGATGAGGACTTTATTGATTTTCATCTTCTTCCTGTTTAATGGGCTCTGTGCTAAGCGACGGAACCTTGGTTTTTTGTTTTTTCCGGGTAAATTGAACCACTTTATTTTTCTTCTTTCGGAATATATCCAACACCGTTTGTAACAACACAAAATCTTTGCGACCATTGAAATCCTCGTGGTACGAAAACCCCGCACCTTGGGTGAAAGCCCCTGAATTTTCTTTAACCGTATTTCCGTTGGAGCGGTTAAATGCGTTGACCCGAAAGGTACCCTTTTCATTGATGAGGTATTCCAGGCTAACATCTCCCACGAGACCGCCACTCATGGAGCTTGAAGTGTTATTCACCCCGAAACTCCCCGAAACAACTAATCGATCTTTCAGAAACGTTTTTTGAACCGAAGTGGAAATATTCGAAGACCCAATTTCCATTTTAACCTCATAATTTTTTGACAATTGCGCAAGCGCAGCATTGATTTGACTTTCCACTAAATCTAGGGCTGCGGATTCATTGGCTGAAACGCCCCCACCTCCTTGCAACGGTTGATATTTATTGAACAGCATCAACGAGAAAAACTGACGACTCAATTCATCTTCATCGGAGTTTATTTTGTTAATCAACACTTTTCCTGCCTCGGGTGCTTGCGGTGCATTTAACTTGAAGGAGATCGTTGGATCTGCTAGATCCCCATTAAGTCGAAGGAGGCATTGGGTATTCTGGCGCGCCAAGGCTTCGTTGGTTTGACCGGGAATAAGTTCAAGCATGTTGGCATGTTTCACCATGTAAGAAGTAAGTACGTTCATGTCGGCATGTTCAACATCGCCTTTCCATACCAACGTACCCTCCAAAATCTCGAAGGGTTTGCGTGCAGGACCCATGGTAAAATTGTACACACTACCCGGTAAAATATCCAGCGAGCCGTTCAATTTCATTTGATTAAAGGCATCAATGGACAAGTCCAATTTTCCGGTTGTTTTGGCTCGAATCTCATCCTGCGTTTGTTCATTGAATACCAAGCGAATATCGGCATCTTGCGTAATATTAAACCCTAATTTTATATCGATTCCTGAATAATTGATTTTTTGAGGAATAATGCTACTGTCCTTTTCTTTCGAAACAAAATGAATTATGGACTCATCTTCCAGTTCGCTGTTGCCGTACATCGGGAAAATTAATTTTGTTCCTTTCCGAGTGGTTAAATCTACCGTGACTTCCATGGTATTGGCATGTCCGGAAATATTGGCAAAGCCCCGAGCATACGCTTTTCCGTAATACGATTCACCTTCGGTGTAATTGGTATTTAGGACCATAAATTTATCGATGCGCGTTGCATTTCTCGTAGCCTTAAATCCATGGTCAAAATCAATATCGACATTGTAATTGAACTTTGTAAAATTCGTATGAAACACCGCAAAATCTACGGCCGCTATATTTCCTTCCATATCTTTCATTGCGAGCGGTTTACTGGTATAAAACCCTCCTTCTTCCACATTAACCCTCCCTTGCAAGAAGTACCTGCATCCAAGCATGGTAAAATCGGCCGCAGTATTGTCCAACACCACACTTCCTATCAGTATTGGTTCATCCAATGATCCACTTACGTCGACGCTTCCTTTCAATTTGCCTTCAACATTGGCCACTACACTAGGATCCATCAATCCATTCACGAAGGATAGATCTGTATTATCGAAATTCAATGCTACCTTAATGTTGTTATTCTTTTCCTTTGTGTTGTAGATTCCGTTGAAGGACAAGGTACTTTTCGACCGAAACAATAAGCCACCCTTAATAACCACGGAGGCCAGGTCATCATCGTAGTTCGCTCCAAGCGTGAGCGTCCCAATTTCTTGTTGATTCAACCTAAAATCCTGTAAAGTTAAATTGCTGGTTAAGGTAAAGTCTTTAAACGGATTGGCCACTCCTACCTCTCCCATCAATGTGCCTGTCATATCTACCCCTAACCCCAACATCCCCGAAAGGTCCTCGAGATTCAAGTTGGTTAGGAGAATTTTCAATACATCGTCTTGTCGATCGGATAATTTTCCTTTCAAGAGGATTTCCTGATTATGGGATTCGCTAACGAGTTTAAAATTGTTCACGAGGTAATTATTCGCTTTCACTTGAAAATCGCTGCCTTTTTTAAGATACCATCGATAACCATTTAAGGAGAGACGCGATTCATCAAATAACAAATCAAACGTATTGTCCTGAAGTATCGAGGTTTTCCAATCAATTTTTGATTCGTTCAATCTGCCGGCATCCCAACCCACGCTTGATTTTAGCATTCCATTCCTGCCGTAAGTGAAAAAATTCAGGTCGTACAACCTTAAGGAGTCGGTTATGGCTAATTCCTCCATGGTCAAACTCGATATCACCGAATCTTTAAACACTCCTTGAATTAAGCGAACCTTTGAAAATAAAGTGCCATCGTAATCGATTTTATTGGAGGTCAGCTCCAGCCCTAAGGTTTCCAATGCGGAATTGAATTTTACAACGACTTTCGTTTCTGAAGCGAGGGCAAGTTCCGGTAGGAATACTTGTGTTATTTGCTTTGGATCATGTAAAACCAAGGTTGCATCGATGGTGTTACTGATGTTTTTCCTTTGGGGTTTGGATGCATTGAACCAGGAGGGCACGGGCCTCGAACAACTGTAAAGGAGGTCATCCACAAAGGTATTGGGGTCAATTTTTCCTTCAAAGTCTACATCCACGAGGTTGCTACGCATCTTGAGGCGATCCTTTTCCAAGGAATGATCAACATCAAGGACTGCTTGGGATAGCGCCATTTGTTTTTTTTCCTCTGCATAGATCACCTGATCCATAATTACGCGAGCTGAAAACAAATCCATCGATTCTCCTGTAGAAACAGCATTGATATCCCCTTGTATCGAGGTGGTTTTGTTGGCAAATCCTAATTCCTTGAGATTTGCCTTTTGAAGGTTCAAATCGACCGTATAGTTTGGTTTACCTTGCAAGTTGATGTTTCCGTTCAATGCCAAGGTTAAATTCGGATCCTTGATGGTTAATTTTATTTTAGCTTGTTTTTGCGCTATTTCGCACGACTTCAGCTCTATATTGGAATAGTTGTATCCGTTGTATTCTAGGGAAGCAAAATTTCCGATTCCTCCTTGAATTTCCATCCCCTGTTCTGCAGTTGTTAACGATGTTAATGACAGCGTCCCGTTGACTTTTCCTAAATCCGGCATTTCTCCTAACACGCCAAGATTGATGTCTTCAAAGGCCAACATTCCCAACGATTCATCTAAATTTTGAACGGTTATGCCCTCTTTTTTGGTGGCCAAACTTATGGGAGATGTTAAGGCAAGCATTCCCTGGTCGGTATTTATTTTAAAGGGGTTCAGGTTCAAGATTCCGTCATGATTTCGAATACGCAGGTTATTCAAAGAAACCTTCCCCAAGGATCGCAGTGCTTTACTCAGGTTTAGGGTTTTTCCCCCTGGAAGCCGAAATGCATTCAATTCTTCCATGTCTATGGTTGCAGCAATCAAGTGCTCTTGGAAATCTCGGGCTTTCCAATCGTTGAAATCCGGTAATTCCAGGTTTGCACGAATGCGCGTATTGTTTCCCACACGAAGTGCAAGGTTCTTAATCTTTAACGCACTGGGAACATTGGATATTTCGGCTTCAATTCCGATATTTTCGTTCATTCCTTTTAATTCAGGTACCAACAGCGACACGTCGGTTAAATTCAAGGTGCTGGGCAATATTACACAGTGAACCCGGGCTTTATTTAAAAAATCGCTGCGATCTTCCACTTTTTCGAACGTGTACCCTATGTGTGCTAAACGAAGCTGGGTTCGATTTAGGTTCAACGAAACCTCTGAAAGATTCAACCCCGTGGAGTCCATCGAAAACTTGGCCCTCAATTGCTTAATTTCTACTCCGGAGCGATCTTTCAGCTTGAAACGATCTAGATGAAAAGCCACGTTACTTCCATCGTAAACCATCTTGGATACGCTCAGATCTAACCCCTCGATATTCACGTGATTTGGGTCAAACCCAAAAGAACTAGGCGTTACTCGAAAATCATCGTACCGTAGGGAGGTATTATTCAGCCGTAGATTATTCACGTTTACGGCAAAAGGACTCGAACTGGTCGAGGTATCCTCTGAGGCAAAATACGTTGAAATGAAATCAAAATTCATCCTCCCGTCGGGCTTTTCAGCGCATACCCAAACCGAGCCATCGTTGAGCACGATTTCCTCCAAGACAAGATGGTCGCTCGAAAATTCCTTGATTCCTACCTCCAAGGAAGCGACTTGGAGCAAGTTGCGCTTTTTTTGATCTTGTAAATTCACCCCTTCCAAATAGACTCGGTCAAATAAATTAATATCCACCTTTTCTATCGATAAAGCGGTTTTCCATTCCGAGGAGAAAAACGCCGCAACTTGTTGCGCTAAGAAGGTTTGAAAAAAACTTGTACGAATCAGGAAAGCAGTGACTAAACAAAGGACTAAGGTAAATTCGAGAATAATCCCACAAGCACGGAGAACAATTTTCACTACTTTTGGCATGCTTTACAAAGATAATCATTGCTTTGGATAATCCTTTGATTCTTGGTATCGAATCCTCTTGCGACGACACGGGTGTGGCCGTACTGCAAGGTCGACGAGTACTATCCAATGTTACGAGTGTGCAGTTCATTCATGAAAAATACGGAGGCGTTGTTCCTGAATTGGCGGGAAGAGCCCATATGGAACACATTTCAGGGGTGGTTCAAGCCGCAGTTCAACAGGCCGGAATCACCTTGGAGGAATTGGACGCCATTGCGTTTACCCAAGGGCCTGGATTGCAAGTTTCTCTGGTGGTTGGCACTTCCTTCGCTAAAGGGTTGGCCTTGGCCTTACAGAAGCCATTAATCGCCGTACATCACATGAAAGCTCATATCCTGAGCCATTTTATCGAGGACGAAGGAATGCAGGCTCCCGAATTTCCCTATTTGTGCTTAACGGTAAGTGGAGGTCATACACAATTGGTGGTGGTTCATCATCCGCTTTCCATGGAAATCATCGGGAAATCCATCGATGATGCGGCCGGGGAAGCTTTTGATAAAGCCGCAAAAATGTTGGGGTTCCCTTACCCGGGAGGCCCGTACATTGATAGGTATGCTATGGAAGGTAACCCGCATGCATTTACCTTTGCCAAACCGCGCATTGAGGGTTTGGATTTTAGTTTTAGCGGATTGAAGACTTCTATCTTATATTTTCTGAAAAAGCAGGTTGATGAAAACCCAACGTTTATCGATGTGCATTTGAACGATTTGTGCGCTTCGGTGCAAGAGAGCATCACCGAGATCCTACTGGATAAATTGAAAAAAGCCCAATCAATAACTGGAATAAAGCACATTGCCTTAAGCGGCGGAGTTTCCGTAAATCGCGGACTGAGGAATAAAATCCGACAATGGGCGGAAAATGAAAAAGGGCTGAACATTTATTTAACCCAACCTCAATATTGCACCGACAATGCTGCCATGATTGGCATCGCAGGATATTTCTATTTTTTAGCAGGGGATTTTGCCCACCAAGGTGTTTCAGCCGATGCTCGGTTACCTTGGTGAATTTTTTTTGAAAGAATCCTTGGTTTAATGAAATATTGTATTTACCTTATACGAACCTAAACCTTATTGTATGTTCATTGATCTCCAAACCATTCCAAAGGAAACTATTCCTTTTTGCGGTTTCAAGAAGAAATCGTTTATTCCACAAGAGCAGCAATTGAGAAAACAGCTCGAATGCGCTACTGCTTTGGGAAACAACTATCGTACGAAAGTTCAAATTGTTTTCTGCGATGACGAAGGGCTTAAAATGGTCTACACCACTGTTTGGGCTGCCTTAGATAAGCACATCGTGTTAAAGGGAGGAATTCGTATACCCATCCCTCGAATAGTGGAAATTATTTTTTAGTTTTGGGCATGCGCCCATGGCTTAAAGCGTCTATAATAGGCGTTTGTATTCTCCTTTTTCCTGCCCGGCATTGGTCCCAAAACCATGTGCAATGGTCTTCAATCTACGATGCTTCAACCCATGAAATCAGCATTCGTGGAACCATCGACCCCCAATGGCATCTGTATTCTCCCAAAACCGATGGAAGCCTTGGGCCCATTCCTTTAACGGTCACGCTGGAAAAAAACAGGGCGCTTAAAGAAGTTGGGAATTTGGAATTTTTAACAGAACCGCAAGCGTTTCAAGATGACAATTTTGGCGGAACCGTTTATATTTGGGAAAACGAGGTTCGGCTTGTGCAGAAAATAAAGCTTAAGAAAAAAATTTCCGCAATCCAAGTCACGTTAAACTACATGATTTGTAACGAAATGCAATGCTTACCCCCCATGGATGTCGTACTATCGATTCCTGTAAATCCTTAATAAAATATGAAGTCATTCTTGCTGTTTATATCCCTTTTTTCCTTGAGTTTTGTACGACTTAACGCCCAAATGGTCAACCACGAAGAGGTGGTCAAGGTAAAATTCAGTGTTGAACAACACGAAGAGGAAGGGTCCATCGTTGCTACGGTAGAGGTAATTCCGGGATGGCATATCAATTCGCACAAACTCCCCAAAGGTTCCTATGCTATTCCCACGGATTTAACCATACAACCCACAAAAGGAATTACGTCTGGAAAACTTACCGAGCCCAAACCCCATCAATACGTAGATGAAGATTTAGGGGACCTCCAAAGCCATCATAAAGGAAAGGTCGTCCTGCGAAGAGCTTTTAAGGTGAATTCCCCAAATGATGTAAAGGTTAAAGGATCTTTTTCATTTCAAGTTTGCGATGAGGCCGGGAAATGCCTCTTACCCCACGAATATCCTTATGAACTTACGGTAAAAGCTTTCACACCGACCCAAGCTGAGGATACAAGCAGCGTGAGGGAAAGGGAGGATACAGCGAAAACCTCAACCGGTATCAAAAAGGACCATGCCCAGGAAAAACCCAAGAAAAAGGAACGCGAAAAAAAAGGTAAATCCCTGTTAATCATCTTTATACTTTCGTTTTTAAGTGGGTTCGCTGCCTTGCTCACGCCTTGCGTCTTTCCCATGATCCCCATGACCGTTTCTTTTTTCACCAAACAAAGTCAATCCCGCGCTGCGGGGATGCGTAACGCCTTATTGTACGGAATTTCAATCATCGCCATTTACGTACTATTGGGAACGGTCATTACCGCTATATTTGGTCCTTCCGCATTGAATGAACTGTCCACCAATGTTTGGTTCAACCTGATTTTCTTTTTACTGCTCGTTGTTTTTGCCATTTCATTCCTGGGTGCCTTTGAAATCACCTTGCCCAATTCGTGGCTCAATAAAGCCAACGATGCTTCTTATAAGGGTGGATTTTTGGGGATTTTCTTTATGGCTCTCGCCCTCGCTTTGGTTTCTTTCTCGTGCACTGGCCCCATTGTGGGAACTTTGTTGGTAGAGTCTGCCACCATCGGAGGAATGGCGCCATTTGTAGGCATGTTTGGATTCTCCTTGGCTCTAGCTCTTCCTTTTACGTTATTCGCTGCGTTTCCGGGATGGATGAATTCCCTTCCCAAATCCGGAGGATGGTTGAATACCGTCAAAGTGGTGCTTGGCTTTTTAGAGCTCGCGCTTGCGTTTAAATTCTTATCCAACGCCGACCTGGTAGTACAAGGGCATTTCTTGGAACGCGAAGTTTTTCTCGCCATTTGGATTGGTATCTTTCTCGTTCTTTCCCTGTATTTATTGGGATTTGTTCGATTACCGCACGATAGTCCCATTGAAAAACTATCCGTGGGAAGGACCCTGCTTGGTACCACGGTGCTCATGTTTGTGATTTATTTAATTCCCGGATTGTGGGGGGCTCCCTTGAAACTGATCAGCGGATTCCCTCCTCCCCTTGCCTACAGCGAGGCGCCCCAAGGGTTTGGAGGGTCCAAAATGGTTTCACCGTCTTCCGAAAATCCCGATTTGCACTTAGGTCCTCAAAACTTGCAGGTGTTTCATGACTTCGAAAAAGCAAAAGCGTTTGCTGCAAAAGAAAACAAGCCGCTGTTCGTAGATTTCACGGGACATGCCTGCGTTAATTGCCGCAAGATGGAAGAAAAAGTGTGGGGTGAACCCGGCATCCTTGAACTTTTGCGGGATAAAATGGTCATTGTTTCTTTGTACGTAGATGAA
>RFQF01000311.1 GCA_009925805.1 Flavobacteriia bacterium
GCACTATCGAAAGTTTCAACCGTATGTACTGATAAGCCATCCACGACGCCTACCTATTCAACTACATCCGCGAAGTCTGAGCCCTCACCGAAGATTGGATTGAAGAGTAGAGCGAACGAGGACCACACGAAATTCTTCAGAGCCGAACAACAACCGAATGGAAAAAACAAATTCAACCTAACCTTAATACATTAAACCTAAGGTGAAAAAGAGTCACATACAGTACTTACACGAAGAGTTAAAGTATCCACGAAGCTCTCAGAATATAAGCAAAGCACCTCATGTAAACCTAGTGGTTACTTACCTCCGGCCACTTGAATTTAAATTGACCGATGTAATGGGTAACCTTTAAGTAATGAAGATCTTCGACCCAATGATCAATCGCATGTTTGTAATTGCCGCTTGTGTTATTTCGAGCATTCGCCGCAAAGGAGGATAAGCAATTGGCCAACTTCCGAAGCCTTTTTTCACTTAGTTTAGGTCCCCACTCGGCCATGTACTCTGCACTGGTTGTTGGAGGCAAGGCATTCTCAAAGGCAAAATCCAAAATATCCCTGCGATGGGCCCTGGATAAGCCATCAAAACCAACTTTGTAACCTAGCCTTGCTAGAATCCCATGTTTCTCATCCCCTGCAAAAGAGAAAACATGGGTTCCTGCCGTAACAGTCCTCTTGGTAATGCTATAAGGGTTGTTGGGTATGACCGTCAAATAACCAATCACTTTCTCGCGAGTTTTGTCGGCCACCTTCCGCCTACGGTAGGATAATTCATCCAAAATATCGTCAAGGATGTTTTTATAATTTCGTTTGGAATCAGCCAAAGAGGATAACTCAATGGTTCGGTAGGTTAGGTATTTTCGGTCTTTCATTTCTTTTTAATATGATTATGAATAACAAATAAAAACTATGCGTAGGTCAATTTTCTATTTCGAATATCAAGTAAAACTTGGTACTGACTAAAAAAGTCGTACCCTACGATTCCGTGCGTTCCACCCAACATCAAGGTCATTTGAAGTAAATC
>RFQF01000312.1 GCA_009925805.1 Flavobacteriia bacterium
CCAAAACATCCAATTCGAAACACCAATCATTGGTTGAACCCCCGGGTTGATACCCTTTTCCTTGTTGCCTCCAAATCGAGGTCCGAATGCGAGCGAAGTCGGGTTTCCCATGGTTCATCCATGCCTCCAAAACGAGTCTTTCCCAATCCTCGTGGTGGTTCCATGGAAGTTCCAAATCCATGACCTCGGAGGCATATACCAACCGATTTAAGTGCTCACGTGCCCAGATGAGGCGACCTTTGAACAGCAAGGCTGTGTCAAAAAAACCATCTCCGTAACGTATTCCGCGATGCAGGTCTGTTAACCGGTGGTTGTCAAGCACCTTCAAAGGTATTAATTTAGGCATTCATTCGATCCCCTTTTGTTATGCATTCCCAGCGAATAACCACCCTTGGACAGTTTATTATTGAGCGTCAGGCTGAATTCCCTTATTCCAAAGGCCAGCTATCCCGGTTGTTACGGGATATTGGTATTGCCGCCAAAATTATTAGCCGCGAAGTAAATAAAGCAGGTCTTACCCAAATATTAGGCGAACATGGAAGCACCAATGTGCAAGGTGAAGATGTTAAAAAACTTGATATCATTGGAAACGAAATGTTCATTTGGGCATTGAGCAAAGGTGGCGAAGTGTGTGTGATGGCTAGCGAAGAGAATGATGACATTGTACCTTTAGAAGGTAAATATTCTAAAAATGGAAAATATGTAATTTGTATCGACCCATTGGATGGCTCATCAAACATTGATGTGAATGTTTCAATAGGAACCATTTTTGGGGTTTACAAAAGAATAAGTGAAATAGGAAAACCATGTACTAAAGAAGATTTTTTACAACCCGGAGTACGGCAAGTTGCTGCAGGATATATAGTATACGGTTCATCTACAATGTATGTTTATGCCACAAGGCGTGGGGTAAATGGTTTTACGCTTGACCCGTCAATTGGTGAATATTGTCTTAGCCATCCAAATATACAATTACCTGCTAATGGAAATATTTATAGCGTAAATCATGGCTATTACTA
>RFQF01000313.1 GCA_009925805.1 Flavobacteriia bacterium
GGCTGGCAACCTTATGCCGTTCAATTCACTGCGAATTCCGCCTGTGTTTCCATCGAACTATACGACAACAACCTCGTAGCGAACGGAAACGATTTTGCTATTGATGACATTTCGGTAAAACCCTTAGATGATCCACTTTTTGCCTCTGCCTCCACCACCCGACCGAATTGTTCCGACAGCACCAGCGCTGGCATTGCGGTATATGCCAAAGGCGGTGTCCCACCCTATTCCTTCCAGTTGAGCGGTCCTTCCGGAAATTTCAGCAACAATCAAGGCATTTTTACGGGCTTATTGAGCGGAACGTATTCCTGCACCGTAACCGATTTCAATAATCAAACGATTACCCTTGCTTCAATCGTGGTTTTTCCGAACAATTACCTCCTTGTGCATCCTCAGGACACTGCGGTTTGTTCCAATTCAACGGTTAATATTCAAGTGAGCGCTCACCAAAACACGAGCTATTTGTGGACCGCCTCACCAGCAGATCCAGGGTTAGTTAATCCCAGCAGCGCATCGATTTCGGTCAGTCCGTTGCAGAGTACGGTTTATACGGTTTCATCCAGCGACCAGAACTTTAATCTGTTATCCAATGGAAATTTCGAATCAGGAAACACAGGATTCTCCACAGATTTAACCTACTTCACACCTTCCAACGCCATGGCATTACAATCATCGTATGGCCTCACCCCAAACGCCGGTTTTTGGGAACCGTCTTTCGCGGCATGCGTTGATCACACCCTCGGGAACGGCGTCGGGATCATGCTGGTGGTCGATGGCGCAGTCTCTGGGAATGCCTTGGTGTGGAAACAGCATGCGGTAGTGGAAAAACATAAAAACTATACGTTTCAGTATTATGCCCAATCCGTTAAAGGAGTGAACCCCGCCGTGTTGCAAACGCGCATCAACGGGATTCCGGTCATGACAGACACGTTAGGCCTTGCTACCTGCAACTGGCAACTGCATACTACCGTGTGGAATTCCGGAAATGATACCTCGGTACTTTTGGAAATTCACAAC
>RFQF01000033.1 GCA_009925805.1 Flavobacteriia bacterium
CTGCAACCGATTTGCCAAGGTGGAGGAAACAATCGCATTATTTCCGAAATAACAGAAATCCTCGGATTTTAGTCATTTCTTTAATTCTTATTTTTTTTTTACTTTTGAAAATAATTACATAACCATGAGATTCTTCGTCTTCGCTTCAATGTTGCTCTCGTTGATACTTCTTGCACCTTCGTGCAGTAAATACCCTAACGGCCCAAGTTTCACCTTGAGAACTAAAAATAATCGTATGGTAAACGACTGGAAACTAACGAGTTATTTGATTAACGGTGTAGAATTCGTGGATGCGGTTCCTGAAACAAAAATGGTGATTGAAAAGGATGGAACGTATTCGAGGTATGCTACGGAAATGGTGCTCAATCAATTGCATTCCGCCTTTGAATACGGAACTTGGGCTTTTAACGATGAGAAAACGTCCTTATTTTTACTCAAACAAGGAGCGGATTTACCCGTTCAATTTACCATTCTTGAACTTCGCGCGAAGAAATTGGTGATTCAATACTACAACAAGGTAACGAATGTTACCTACATTTCAACCTATTCTACCGATAAATAATCCCTTGGATGTTAAGAATATTTAGGATCAACGGCCATTACATGACCGCAATTCTTGCATGTTCTTAAATCCTCCGAATGGTAGAATTCTTTGAACCTGGGAAGGAAATCCTTTTCGATGTTTTCTAAGTAAAAACGGTACGATTTCAACTCGTTGTTACAATTTTCACAATACCAGAAGAGTCCGTCCTTCAGATTGCTTCCTTTACGAACACGTTCAATCACCAAGCCTACGGTGTTTTCTCCACGAATGGGTGAATGCGGCGTATTCGCAGGAAGCAGAAAGATGTCCCCTTCTTTAACCAAGATGTCCTTGGGCTTACCTTGATGTTGAATTCTCACGGTGATATCGCCTTCCAATTGATAAAAAAGTTCTTCGCCTTCGTTGTAGTGATAGTCTTTTCGAGCGTTGGGGCCTCCAACCACCATAACGATGAAATCACCCGCCTCGTGGTATAAGTTCTTGTTCGAAACCGGAGGTTTTAATAAATCGCGGTTATCTTTAATCCATTGATGAAGGTTGAAAGGCGCTAACATAGGTTCGTTTTGGTTAAAAATACCGATTAATTTTGAAAATAGCGGTAAATCGTGAAGCCGTGTGCATGCTTTTCATCGGGCGTTTGTAAGTGAATCACTTCAGTGCTCCAAATTCGCTCATCGAACGCTGGAAAAAAGGTGTCCGCATCGAATACAGCGTCGATTTTAGTAAGGTACATTTCGTCTATAGATAATCGTTCCATGGCGAGTCGATAGATTTCCCCACCGCCAATTATAAAGAAGGTTCGTAAATCGTTTCGAAAATGTTCGAGGCATTCTTCCAATCCAGCAAACACGAGGCATCCGGGAGCTTCAAACTGGTCAGATCGGCTTAAAACGCAATTTAATCGGTTAGGTAAAGGACGGTATTTTTCAGGAATCGATTCGTAGTTTTTACGCCCCATTACTACTATCTGACCTTGGGTGGTGGCCTTAAAAAACTGCATATCTACAGGAAGGTTCCACATCAGGTCGTTGTCTTTGCCAATACCTCGCACAGCATCCATTGCGGCAATTAATGCAATTTTCATACGGCTACCTCGGCTTTAATGTGAGGGTGCGGATCATAGCCAACTAAATGAAAGTCGTCATACGTGAAATCGAAAATAGAATTCACCGAAGGATTTAAGTTCATGACGGGTAGTGGCCTGATAGAACGGCTTAATTGAAGTTTCGCTTGATCGATGTGATTGAGGTACAAGTGTGTGTCGCCCAATGTATGAATGAACTCGCCGGGCTTCAGTCCGCACACTTGCGCTACCATGAGGGTGAGTAACGCATAGGAGGCAATATTAAAGGGTACCCCAAGAAACGTATCCGCGCTTCGTTGGTAGAGTTGACAACTCAATTTCCCTTGAGCCACATAAAATTGAAACAAGGTATGACAAGGTGGTAAAGCCATATCGTTTACGCAGGCCACATTCCAAGCTGAAACGATGAGCCTTCTGGAGTTTGGATTCTTGTGGATTTGTTCCACTATTTGAGTAATCTGGTCGATCGACCCACCCTCCGGCGTAGGCCAGCTGCGCCATTGATACCCGTAGACCGGACCTAAATTACCCTGTTCATCGGCCCATTCATCCCAAATACTTACCTGATGTTCCTTGAGGTATTGAATGTTGGTGTCGCCTTTAAGGAACCAAAGCAATTCGTGAATAATCGAGCGTAAGTGCAGTTTTTTGGTAGTGACGAGCGGAAAACCTTTTTCAAGGTCGTAGCGCATTTGATATCCAAAAACCGAAAGTGTCCCTGTGCCGGTGCGATCGGACTTTTCGATACCGTGGTCCAAAAGGTGTTGCAGCAGTTCGTGGTATTGTTCCATACACACGAAGTTACGCAGTCCATTCCTGTTGGAAGAGGTCATGACCGTGTTTTTATCAACGGCTTAATCAACAAGAAGGCTATTATTTAATTACTTTAGCTCTGTGAATCGTTTTGTGTTTTGTTCCCTATTTGCGATGCTCATCGGAAGTGTTTCGGCGCAGGTAGCCAACAAAATTCCCCGTAAACTCCGCGGAACTTATTCAGGCCTTCAAAGTGAATATACTTTTCGCAATCATGGAAACACCGTGACGATTGCTTCCGTTAATTTGCGAATAACCCTGGAAAAACGAACCGTGAGTTTATGTTTCCCCAGCAATGGCTATTGCTCTATAAGCCAAACAAAGGCGTTTACTTATCGAAAAGAAAATTTAAAAGGGGTTCAACGCTTCATATTTCAAGTGAACGATGACGCCTCCGTATTGAAGGAAGAATGGGAATTGGATGTAAAAAAGCGCCAACTCATACGTGTCGGTATTGCACCGCAACCGAATACGGTTTTGACAAAATCAAGGAAGAAACAATGAAAAGGTAGTTCCTTTTCCCACCGTACTTTTTACGAGTACCCTGCCTCCGTGGGCTTCGATGATTAACTTCACGTAATACAACCCAAGCCCGAACCCTTTAACATTGTGCAAGTTGCCGGTTGGAACTCGATAGAATTTATCGAAAATCATTGACAAGTTTTCCTTTTTTATTCCGATCCCGTTGTCCGTAATTTCAACCCATAACCCGTTACGTTCATTGCGGGTAATCAATTCGATTTCAGGAATTCCTTCACAATACTTGACAGCATTGTCAAGCAGGTTGTAAATTACATTCGTGAGATGTACATTGTCGGCTTGAATTATATGTCGCTCTGCATGTAAAATGACCGTAATGCTGCCCCCTCGTTCCAGGTGATGCAATTCAAAATTCTCTTTAACCTCCTTGAGTAATTCGTTGACATCGAATTCTTGCTTGTTGAGCACTACATGATCTTTGTCCAATTTTGCTACATTTAATACCCTTTCTACTTGGTGCTCTAAGCGCTTGTTTTCTTTGTAGATGATGCCAGCATACTTATGCGTTTTTTCTGTTTCCACCGGATTGGAACGAAGCAGCATTTCTGCCGACAAACTAATGGTGGAAATGGGGGTCTTTAGTTCGTGCGTCATGTTGTTGATGAAGTCCGTTTTTACTTCCGCTAATCGGTTTTGGCGCAAAATAATCGAAACAGAAAAAGTAAAAAACAGAGAAACCACCAGGAGCATAAGGATCAAATAAATCCAAGGTGAAAGATCCTGCGTTGGTTTTATAGCTGTTGCCGATAACGCCGGAAAATACACGGTGAAATAATGCCCGTCTTTTTTTAGGTTTAACAATTCTGGACTCAGGTTCTTTGAAGCTTGACTTTCCCTTACGTAAATCGAATCTTGTTGGTATTTTATCCGATGGCTCAGGGTTATCGAATCTGTAAAGCAATCATAAATCCCATAATAAAAATCACGTTGTATGGTTTGTAGGTAAAATTCACGTTTGAGTAAATTTTCGAGATAGAGCATGGGCAATTCTTCGTTGATGTTGATGGCTACCGTATAGTGTGCATCATTAATTTTATGAATGGCGCCGTATAATTCGGGCGTTAACCCTACGTTTTTTTGAATTTTTGATAAGACATGAAAGAGCGACAAGTGCACATGATCGTCGAATTCTTTCCTTTTTAAGCTGTCTTCTTTATGCTGAATGGAAATACTAATCTTTTGGGTTTCTACGGCTTGCCTAATCCACAACAACTGGATCACCAAAATGGAAAAAAGTGCAATTAATCCGAGAACAACTACGCCCTTAATTTTCATACTTAGGCAAATCCTTGAATTCCGTTAACGGTGGTGTATTTCAAGACATTTTTCTTTTCAGGAAATATGCGTGCGAATGCCGACTGAACGGCCAAGGTGCCTTCGTGAAAACCGCAAAGAATGAGTTTCAATTTGTTTTCATAGGTGTTAACGTCACCTACAGCATAAATTCCGGGAATGTTGGTGGAATAATCGAGGGTATCCACTTTAATCGCCCCTTTTTCAAGGGTTAATCCCCAAGAAGCCATGGGGCCTAAGCTTGGTTTGAGACCGAACAAAGGAATAAAATGGTCGGTATTCCGCGTGATTTCTCCTTGCGTTTGATGCGTAATTTGTACTTGTTCTAGCCGCGATTCTCCCGATATTCCGGTAACTTCTGCTTCGGTTATGAGCTCAATTTTCCCTTGTTCCGAGAGATCAATAACCTTTTGTACCGAGTCCAAGTGCCCTCGAAAGGAAGCACTGCGGTGCACCAGGGTTACTTGGGATGCAAGGTTGTTTTCTGCCAAGAAAATCGACCAATCGAGCGCTGAATCCCCACCTCCGGCTAATACGCAGCGTTTTCCTCGGTATATTTCCGGATCTTTGATCATATATTCCACCCCCTTGTCTTCAAATTCACCCAAATTATCGATAGGCGGTTTTCGAGGTTCAAATACGCCCAAGCCTCCAGCAATGATCACAATTGGCGCATGGTGTTGGGTGCCTTTTACGGTGGTAACGGTAAAGGTTCCATCTTCGTTTTTGTCAATGGTTTCTGCAGCTTCGCCCAAGGTAAATCCTGGTTTGAAGGGCGCTGCTTGTGCCATGAGGTTGTTGATTAAATCTCCCGCTAAAATTTCCGGAAATCCCGGAATGTCATAAATGGGTTTTTTGGGATATATCTCAGAACACTGCCCACCAGGCTGAGGAAGTGAATCAATCAAATGGCACCGAAGCTTGAGTAAACCGGCCTCAAATACCGTAAAAAGCCCGACTGGACCCGCTCCGATAATAATAATGTCTGTCTTTATCATTCGTCAATTTAGCATTTAAAACAACGCTTGTACTTCATTGTTTTAGAAGGCTGGAAACACCGGCTTGTTCTGCAGGATTCCTTCCATCTGGTCTATTACTTCAAGGGTTAATTTATCGATATGGGTTAAGGATTGAAGGTTTTCAATAAGTTGTGCTTCCTTACTTGCTCCTAAAATTACCGTACTAACCTTGGGATTCTTTAAGCACCAAGCGATACTCATTTGGGCTAACGAAATACCTAATTCCGCAGCAAGTTCGGCTAAAGCCCGCGTTTTTTCCAATTTTTCCGTGCTTAAATTTTTATCCCGAAGCCACTCTAAGCCCTCTATTCCCAACCGTGTATCGGAGGGGTGTTCGTAGTTGTATTTTCCCGAAAGCACTCCTGAAGCTAAAGGCGACCAGGTGGTAGTTCCAAGGCCTACGGTTTTATACAGTTGATCGAACTCAACTTCCACTTTCGTGCGAGCAAATAGGTTGTATTCGGGTTGCTCCACCACAGGACCTATTAAGTGGTTTTGGGCTGCGATTCTGTGGGCTTCCATAATTTCTTGGGCGCTCCACTCGGAAGTTCCCCAATAAAGAATTTTTCCCTGTTGGATGAGGTTGTGCATCGTCCAAACCGTTTCTTCGATGGGTGTTTGTTTGTCTGGACGGTGACAAAAATACAAATCCAAGTAATCTACTTGCAGGCGTTCCAGCGCTTGGTGACACGCTTCAACTACATGCTTACGGTTCAAGCCTTTTTGGGTGGGAAGTTGTCCGCCAGCACCGAAAAACACCTTGCTACTCACTAAATAACTATCCCTGGACCAAGCACTTTTTTTCAAAACACGGCCCATGACCGTTTCGCTCATACCCCGCGCATAAATTTCGGCGTTGTCAAAAAAATTCACCCCGTGATCGTAGGCAAGGTGCATCAATCGTTCAACCAATGCCTCGTCGATCTGCTTGCCGAAGGTGAGCCAAGAACCGAACGAAAGCCGGCTTATGGGAAGCCCTGTTTTACCTAAATGTGTATATTCCATAGTGATTTTGTGACAAAATTACACAATTTAACGCCACTTGAGGGGATAACCCAAACAGGATTATTAACTTTGAATAAAAAAGCATGTACGGACTGGTAAATAAAGCCATCAAGGATTTAGTCGTCAATAATTATGGTCAGGATAAGTGGGAAGAAATTGCGAAAAAATCGGATTTTCACGAGGCAGAATTTGTTGGGTTGCATCCGTACGATGACGCACTAACCTATAAACTTGTGGGAAATGCTTCGGCGGTGCTCGGAGCTGATGCCTCAGCCGTGCTAGAACTGTTTGGTGAATATTGGATTACCTATACGGCGGATGAAGGCTACGGTGAACTTATGGATTTATGCGGAGATACCTTCACCGAATTTTTGGGAAATTTGGACATGCTCCACACGCGTATGAACAGCATGATGCCCCAATTAGCTCCGCCTCAATTTTCGATACAAAATGAAACTGACCAATCAGTGGAACTGTTGTACCGAAGCCACCGCGAAGGACTTGTTCCCATGCTGTATGGTTTAATTCGAGGACTGGGCAAGCGTTTTGGATTGACGTGTGAAATTGAGCTTCTTTCGGAAAAAAGCGAAACCCAGGATTTCCATTTGTTTTTAATTCGTTGGTAACGAAAGGGCAAGGAATGGATTTAGAGGAATTGTTTGCTGCACTCGAATTTTCTAACCCCCACACCCTTTTTGTGGCGCTGGATCAAACCCTCTTGAAGGTTGGAAAAGCCTTTCTGAAGTCCTCCAGCCATTGTGTTCCCGGAAACCGATTCGACCAACTTTTTCGATGGGACAAAGGCCAGGGTTTCGATAAGTTAACCGAAAATAAACAGCAATTACAATTTGTTGAATCAACGAAATATAATCAGCGGTACAAAATTTCTGGTCGAAAAACCGATTGGGGGTATGTGCTTCACGCGAATCCGGTGGTAAATGCCAAATTCCATATTTCGGATTACAATTTAACCTTAAAGGATTTTTCGCAACAGAATTACATCGCAGAATACCTGTTTTTGTTGCAATCCTCCACCAAGGCTCTCGATGAATTACATACCATTAACAAGGATTATGTCCAAAAAAACAGGGCACTCGAGCAAAGCCGTGAAGAACTACTATCCACATCCTTGTTTCCAAATGAAAATCCCAACCCCGTGTTGAGGTTGGATAAAGAATTTAACCTCCTATACAGTAATCCCGCTGCGCGCATTTTTGTGCATGATTTTAATATCGACGATAATATCTTGTTGGATCAGCCGCTTCGAGATACGCTGGTCCTGATTCACCAACAAGAAAAAGAGGTGAGCTACCAGACTTTTGAACGAAATAAACGCACTTACTTGCTGAACATTCGATACAATATCACCCAAGACTTTACAAATATCTACGCCACGGATATTACGCGATTTGTGGAGTTGGAAGAAGAAAAGGAACGCGACTTGAAACAACTGAATAACCGCTTAGACGAACAACAACAATTTTATGAATACATATTGAACAACATTCCTTCGGACATTGCCGTATTTGATGAGCATCACCGGTATTTATTCGTGAATCCTCAAGGCATTAAAAGCGATGAACTTCGTCAATGGATTCTTGGAAAAGATGATTTTGATTACTGTCGACATAGGGGTATTCCAGAGGAGAGTGCCGCATTTCGAAGAGCCAAATTCTTGGAAGTTCTTCGCGAGAATAAAGAAGTAGAATGGGAAGATGAACGCACCGACGCTCAAGGAAATCGAGCTATTGTCTTGCGTCGAATGCGTCCAATTTTTAACTCTATTACCCATAAAACCAACGTTGTTGGCTATGGTATTGATATTTCCCAGCGAAAATTGGCCGAAGAAAAATTGCTTCAGTCAACCTTGAAGCTTTTGTTGCAGGAACAGTTTTTAAATGCATCAAGCGATGCCATTCAAGTTGCCGACCAAGACGGAACGTTTGTCTATATTAACGAGGCGGCTTCCGAGCGGCTGGGAATTCCTGCAGATAAAATTCATGAATACCAGGTGCGTGATATTGATGCGCAGTTTCAAAATCCAAGCGCATGGCAAGAACACCTCGAATTTCTGCAAAAGTTTAAGGAGTTTTCCTCGGAATCCACCAATATCAATCAAAAAACGGGCGAAAGAATGGAGGTGGAGGTTAAGGTGCGTTACTTAGAAATTGACCAGAAGGGATACATTATAGCGGCATCTCGTGATATTTCCGAACGCAAATTAAACGAACGAATTCTTCTTAATAAAACGGAATTTCAACGCTTGATCATGGAAGTGGCCACCGATTTCATCGATGTGCAACAAAGTGCTTTGAACCACTTGATTGAAGAAACTTTGGCAAGGTTGGGGAATTTTATGAAGGTGGATCGCGTTTACATTTTCGATTACAACCACGAGCAAGCAACGACGTCCAACACCTATGAATGGGTGGCAGACGGTATAGCCCCGGAAATTGACAAGTTCCAAGATGTTCCTTTTGAAAAAGTACCTGTTTGGATTGAAGCCCACTTCAAAGGCGAGAATATTGAAGTAGAAAACACCTCACTGCTACCAGATGGAGGATTTAAAGAGCTAATGCTCGAGCAAAGCATCAAAAGCATCATTGCCTTGCCCATGATGTTGGACGGTGTTTGTATTGGTTTTGTAGGGCTCGATAGCGTCAAGGAATATCGAAAATTCTATGAAGATGAAAAAGTATTGTTGAATTTATTAGCAAGAATGCTTGTCAACGTGAAAGAACGTATACGAGCAACTACTGCTATTTATGAATCCAATGAGAAAATTCGGGTCATTAACGAAGAACTTCAGCGGATTCTTCAAGCCGAAAAAACAGTCAACCTTTTGGCAGACGCATTTTTAACGGGCACGAATTACGAAGATATTTCCAGAAATATCGTGGAAAACATCCTAGCGCAGCTAGGTTTTGAACATTGCGCCATCCATAAACTGGAAAATAAAGAACTCCTTCAAATTGCAGGTTCAGAGGTCGATCAAGCTCGACAAATCAATGCACTTGCCGCCCAAAAATTACTTCTCGGAAAAGGAGTCGTAGGTTTGGTGGCACGTACGGGAAAATCGCTGTTGATTTCCGATACATCCACCGATGAACGATACTTTACGGAGGGCCAAAAACGCTTATCTCAAATGGCTATTCCCATTAAAATAGGCAAAAAAGTTTGGGGAGTAATAAGTTCAGAAAATGCGGATAAGAATTTCTTTACCCCACTTCATGAACGCGTATTAATGACTATTTCGAGTATGTTGGCACAGAAAATTGCCGCGCTGGAAGAGCAAGCCATGAAAGAACAATTACAACAGGAAATTGTGGACATGAACCTGGAACTAGAATCCAGGGTGATTGAAGCCACCAACCGAAACATCGAGCTTTCTAAATCCATATCAGACCAAGAGAAATTGGTGACCATAGGTGAGATTGCTTCAGGGATAGCCCATGACTTAAACACCCCGCTTGGAGCCATTAAAATTGGTGCAGAAAGCATCCGTTACACGATTGACAACCTCCTGCAAATTGTTGCTAAATGCACGGAAAAACAAATTCAATTTGCCCTTAATCGAGCCATTGAACAGGAAGGCGAACTCTTTGTTGGCGGCTTACAGCAGCGCAAAGAAATGAAAGAAATGGACAACTATCTCGAGGAACATTATCCGGCTATGATACCCGAAGAACGAAGTCGTCTGGTGCTTATGTTTTCCAAAACACGGATTTTGCCTTCCAACCCGGAACTGATTTTTGAAGTAGTAGAAGCCACAAACCCATTCGAATTCTTGGAATTAATATACAATCTGCAGATCATTCGGAATTTTGTTCAAACGATTTTAACTTCCTCCGAACGCGCTACCAAAGTAATTCAGGATTTGCGTTCCTTCATCAAAGATCAACGCAATACCGAACGAGGTCCGGTCAATTTGCGCAAGAACATCGAAACGGTACTAAATGTATTTAACTATGAAATTAAACGATCGGTAGAATTGGTTTTTGAGGTTGAGGACACGCTGTTTATCGAAGGGTTTGATATTAAGCTTTTCCAGCTTTGGTCGAACATTATCAAAAATGCCATTGAATCGCTGGATCAGTATCGAGAACGCGGAATCATCCAGATTGCTTCTTGGAGTGATGAGCACCATATCAAAATTAGCATTGCCAACAATGGCCCCAAAATACCCGATGAAATTCGTAACAGAATATTTGAGAAGTTTTTTACCACGAAAGCCGCTAAAAATGGTTCCGGATTAGGGCTGAGCATCGTCCGAAGTACCCTGGAAGACCACGATGCTACCATGGAGTTGGAGTCGAACGAAGAATGGACCACGTTTACCTTCGTTTTTAAGAAATTGAATTATAAAACAAGCCCAAAAAACACCGTTGAAATTGAATTATTGTAATACCTTTGCCCTATGGATGAATTAAAATATGCGGTGGTTTGTGTGGACGACGATCCCTATATTCTGCAAATGTTGGGCTTTCAATTGAGTAAAATAGTCGACCAAAAATGTACACTTTTGGAGTATTTCACTGACCCTCAATTAGCTTTGGAAAACATCGATGCACTCGTTGAGGAAAAAATTGATATCATATTTATTATTGTCGATTATCAAATGCCCCAAATGACGGGAGGTCAACTCGTCCGAGCCATCAAACTTAAATACCCGGAGTTAAAATGTGTGATGCTTTCAGGTCATGCCAATGAAGTTTCTGTGGACGATTTAGTGAATGAAAATTTACTGGATGCATTTATTTCAAAACCTTGGGACGAGCAGGTGCTGTTTGAAGCCATTCGACCGATTCTGGATCAAATCAATTAAGTCATGAAAACGATTCTTGTGTTAGGAGCAGGCCTCTCCTCGGCTTCGCTTTTTCGATATTTGATGGCAAGAGTAAAGGAAAATTCTTGGAAATTAGTGATTGCAAACACTCAAATCCAACACCTTCAAGCAAGTTATGGCGCGTTCAAAGAGGTGGAATTAGTTGCTTTGGATGCCACCAATGAGCTACATCGAAAGGAACTGATCGGACAATCGGACCTAGTAATTTCCATGCTCCCAGCACGATTTCATCCCGAAATAGCCAGGAACTGCATTGAATTGCGAAAAAATTTAATCACACCAAGTTATGTATCTGACGAAATGAAGGCGCTGCATGATGCTGCGGTAGCGCAGGGTGTGACCATCATGAACGAAACCGGGGTTGACCCAGGAATTGACCACATGAGTGCGGTAAAAATAATGGAGGAAATTGAGCAAAAAGGGGGAAAACTAACCAGCTTCAAATCCTTCTGTGGAGGCTTGATTGCTCCCGAATCCGACGATAATCCATGGCATTATAAATTCACTTGGAATCCACGAAATGTAGTGCTAGCCGGACAAGGGGGCGTTGCGGCCTTTAGGGAAAACAGAGAACTCAAGTACATTCCTTACAATCAGTTGTTTAAACGAACCGAACGTTTCGAAATAGACGGTTACGGATCTTTTGACGGCTATGCCAACCGGGATTCGCTTAAGTACTTGGAGCTTTACAACATCCATTCTGTAGAAACAATGTACCGAGGCACCCTTAGGCGCCCCGATTTCTGTCAAGCTTGGGATGTACTCGTAGAATTAGGTCTCACAGAAGACGGGTACGTTTTGGAAAACAGCCACACCTTAACCCCAAGACAGCTACTAAATGCCTTTTTACCTTACCATCGGTACGATTCGGTGGAAAAAAAACTCCAACGATTTCTGCGCGCCGATCGAATGCACCTTTACCCGTTAATCGAAAGCATTGGCTTGTTCGACAACGCTCAGGCTATGTGCAAAGAAGATTCAAGCCCCGCTCAAATGCTTCAAGCATTGTTGGAAAAAGCCTGGTCGCTGAAGGATCATGATCGCGATATGCTGGTAATGCTTCACGAGTTTGAATACACCCTTCACGAGGAACGTTTTCGGTTACTATCCTCTATGGTAGCACTCGGCGAAGATCGAAGCTTCACAGCCATGGCAAACACGGTAGGACTACCCATCGGAATTATTGCTAAGCATATGTTGACCGGATATTCGAATCCTGGAGTACAGCTCCCATTAGATTCCCAACTTTTTCTGCCCGTGCTCGAAGAATTAAAAGAACACGGTATCGGATTTATTGATAAATTAACCCAAATAAATTAAACCATGGAAGAACCAGAAAATCAAATGAATATCGAGTTAAGTGAGGAAATTGCTTTAGGCGCCTATTCCAACTTAGCAGTAATCACGCATTCTCCCGCAGAGGTCGTTTGTGATTTTATTCAAATCATGCCCGGAATGCCGAAGGGAAAAGTTCGTTCGCGTATTCTCATGACCCCACAAAATGCAAAACGTTTTTTAAACGCATTAGCCGATAATATTCACAATTACGAGAAAACGTTTGGCGCCATAGAAGACCCAGGTCAAGGAATGCCTCCGATGAATTTTGGAACCCCCAATACCATGGCTTAATGCTGAGTGTTTGTATTCCTGTTTTTAACAAGAATATTACACAGCTCTTAATCTCCTTGGTGAACCAAGCCAAAACCTCAGAACATCCTATCGAATTATTGGTACTCGATGACGGGTCCAACGTACCGATTATTGATCCCTTTGACGGCATCGAAGCAATTAGGGTGCTCGTTCACCCGAGTAACCTGGGAAGAAGCGCAGCAAGAAATACCTTGCTTCAAGAAGCCACCGGTCCCTACATGCTTTTGTTAGACGCGGGATCCGAAATCATCGCTTCGAATTTTTTGGCCGATTGGATTAGATTCTTGTTGCAACATCCAGGACAAGTGTACTACGGGGGTAGTATTTACGATCAAAAACCTCCGGCTAGGGAATTTTACCTGCGGTGGAAGGTGGGTACAGTGCGAGAAAGTGTCCCGTTTGAAATCCGTAAATCCAGAAAGACATCCTTTAAAACCAACAATGCTGTGGTGCACAAGTCGGTGTTGCCTATGGTGCAGTTCGATGAACGTCTGGTGAATTATGGACATGAAGATACCTTGTTCGGGTTTGAAGTATCTCAACGAAATATAGACATACTGCAAGTAAATAATCCTGTCAAAAATCTAGGGTTGGATACCAACGTGGCATTTCTGAACAAAACAGCGCAGGCTATGAGAAACTTGGTATTAGCCTCAACGATGGCCTCCTCCAAACGGGCATTCATAGAAAGCGTCAGGGTTTACAAGGTTTATTATCGATTGAAATCCCTACGTTTGCTTTGGTTATTAACGATCATGGATGCGACACTCGGTAAAGGGTTCAATTGGTTGCTTGCCCGAGGTTCGAGGTTTTTCACGATCTATCTCTTCGACGGGGTAAAATTGCTGGCATTGCATCGGATACTGAAGGCGAAAAGACCTTAAATTTTTTGGATAAATGCGTTCAGATGTGCTTGTTCTGCCTCCCAAGTTTCCAAGGAGGCCGCATTTCGGCTATTGTTTTTCATCCGCGCTAATTCCGTCGGATTATCTTTCATGAGCTTTAATTGTTGGGCAATAATTTCCGGAGTGATTTGATCCATAACATAACCGCAATCATAGCCTTGGACCAAGTTTTTTATTTCAGGTTGCGGGCCACACAAAACAGCAATACCGGCCTGAAAATAATCGAAGATTTTGTTAGGGAGCGCAAGGTGAAAATTCAAGCAAGGATGCGTGTCAAAGGCTAATCCAACATCCGAGATTTGGGTGTAGGCCATCATGGATGCATAGGGTAGTCGCGGAATGAATTTGATTTGATCCTGCAATCCCAATTC
>RFQF01000034.1 GCA_009925805.1 Flavobacteriia bacterium
CAGGGACCCCCATATGTTTTTCTTTCGATCATCGACAAACCGGTCCCTGAGCCTGTCGTATATGTGGTTCCATGAGCCTGTCGAAGGGAGGTTATTGTTTCTTGCATGAATATAAATCCTCGAGCGTAATTTTGACATACAGAATTGATGTCAAAAACGGGTAAAATCAACTTTATTGCTCAATCCCTGCGTGCGGAATTAATTCCGCACCCCTTTTTCATCATTGTATTTTTTCTTCCGTAAATTTACTTCATGCAATTCAATCCTTCGCTACGTTTTTTGGTACTTTCGATTCTATTAAACCTCTTCGGCGGACTTAAAGCGCAATTTCAATTCATCTACAACGATTCGATTCCTGTTCAAAAATTGGGTCACACCCTAAAATACCCTTGGGCTGGAGGATTGAACTTTCCTCAGTTTTCCGAGTTGGATTATGATTTTGACGGGGACATGGATTTGGTGATTTTGGATCGAAGCAACGACCAAATTCGCGTTTTTGAACACGTGCTTCAAGGAGCTAGCCATACATACCGCTTTAATCCCTACGGCTCAGCATTATTCCCCAACGATGTCCGGTATAGAATGTACTTGGGAGATTATAACTTGGACGGTAAGAACGACCTTTTTACCTACGGAATAGGGGGAGTCAAAGTATACCGCAATGCGGGAAGCGCGGGTTCTGGGCTACAATGGGTGCTCGAAAAAAACCTCGTGTATTCGGACTACAACGGTATGACCATGGGCCTCTACATCAGTTCGGCGGATATCCCAGCTATCGTCGATGTTGATGGTGACCAAGACTTGGATATTTTAACGTATTCCATTGCAGGAGATCATGTGGAATACCACAAAAATCTATCGAAGGAATTATACGGCCACTGCGATAGCTTGGTGTATTCCCTTAAAAACCGTTGTTGGGGAGGATTCATTGAGGCGGTTACTTCGAACGCTATTTCCCTCAATAGCAACAGTACGCTTTGCACCACGGGCAATGTTCCCAATCCGGAAATTCCGGTAATCATCAAACCGGAAGAAGAAGAAAAAGCGCATTCCGGCTCCACCTTGTTGGCCTTGGATTTCGATAATAATCATGTCTTGGATTTGCTCATCGGTGATGTGGCTTATGGAAACATGAATAAACTCATGAACGGGGGCACGAATCCCAATACCAATTCGCTCATGATTTCCGTGGATCCCGCTTTTCCTTCCAATACAGTGCCCTTGAACCTTCAATTATTTCCGGGGGCCTTTTATCTGGATGTAGATTTTGATGGAAAAAAAGATATTATCTGTTCTCCCAACGCTCGAGGAACCTCTGAAAATGAACACAGCGTTTGGAAATATAAAAATCAAGGAACCACCACCTTGCCGAATTTCATTTATGAAACCAACGCTTTTTTGCAAGAAGACATGATCGAACACGGAATCGGGAGCGTTCCCGTATTGGTAGACGTTACCGGGGATAGCCTTCCGGATTTATTCGTGGCAAACTATTTTGCTTACAAACCCACCTTGTTACAAGAAACGCGAATGGCTTATTATAAAAACACCGGGACAGCCAATCACCCTGTATTTACCTTTGTGGATGAAGATTTTTTGAACTTAAGTCAAACGGTGAGTGGACTTAGGGTCTTACCCACATTTGGAGACCTCAACGGCGACGGAAAACCCGATTTAATTTTGGGATTAGAGAACGGAACGCTGATGTATTATCAAAATAATTCCACCAACAGCAATCCTACTTTTTCGGCTCCAATGGCCAATTATGCGGGAATCGATGTGGGGCAAGTAGCCGCACCGCAATTGTTTGATATCGATTTAGATGGGCTGTTGGATTTGATCGTTGGGGAAAAAACGGGAACCCTGGCTTACTATAAAAACCAAGGGACTGCATTAGCACCAAATTTTGTCATTAATTCGGTGCAATTAGGGGGAATTGATATCCAGACGTCCACACCGGACGGGTTTCCCTTGCCGCATTTTTTTCGATGGCATGACACCACCTATTTATTGGTGGGGGGGTACGATGGGATATTGCGTTTTTATGACAGCATTGACCAGCATGTATTGGATACTTTTCATTTGCGTTCCGCTCCGTTTTTGGGAATTGATGTAGGCACTTTTTCCGCAGCTTGGGTGGCAGATGTGGACCACGACCAACAACTCGACCTGTATGTAGGACAGGATTTGGGCGGAGTGTTTCGATTGGAGCATATGCAGGGGGCTAATTTAGCAGTTGAGGAACCGACGTTGGCGCAATTAACCATTTACCCGAACCCCACAGAAACGACCCTGAACCTTCGGGGAACAAGTATCCTTGGGAAAATCCAGGTGTATAGCATTGATGGGAAACTATCCCTTGAAATGCAGGCCGATACCGCAGAACTGACGCTGAACGTAGCCACCCTACAGCAAGGGGTGTATACCGTATTCATTGCTGAAAAGTTCCGCTTGAAGTTTATCAAAAACTAACTTACTTAACGCTGATTTTAAACATTTCACGCCCCTCCAAGACACCCAAGAGCGTGTCTCCGATGGCTACAGGTCCTACGCCTGATGGGGTACCTGTGAAAATTAAATCGCCCGTTTTTAGGGTGATAAATTTAGAAACGAAAGCAATAAGTTGATCCAAAGAAAAAAGCATTTGATGGCCTCTCGCTTCCTGCTTTAGCTCCCCGTTTTGAAAAAAAGAAAACAGAAGATTGGCTATTGGGAAATCTTGCACGGGTAACCACTGATCGGAAACCACCGCACTGTTATCAAAGGCTTTGGCGATTTCCCAAGGTAGCCCCTTGCTTTTGCATTCGTTTTGCAAGTCTCGGGCCGTAAAATCAATCCCTAAACTTACGTGACTGTAATAGTTGGAAGCAAATTCCGGCATAATATGTTTTCCCATTTTATTGATTTTCACCACGAGTTCGCATTCATAATGTAAGTCTTGGGTAAAATCGGGGAGATAGAACGTATTTTCTCGCAACAACGCGGTATCGGGTTTTAGGAAGAATACGGGAACGGTTGGAAGTTCCGCGTTCATTTCTGCGGCATGCTCGGCATAATTTCTTCCGATGCAGATAATTTTCACGGTTTTTTGAATTTCGAGGTAAGTTGGTTCAATTTATCCTGCATTTCTGCTCCCTTTAGCGCTTGCTTTTGTTCTTTCAAACGTGCTACTTCCGCTCGCAAACAATCCTTGGTTTGAAAAGGAAAATCAGCATCCAGCATCCAACCGTAGTAACTGGGTTCAAGCGCCATGACTTCTTCCACCGTTTTTCCTTTGTGTTTGCCAAAATTGTACATGATTTCACCGCGTTCGTTTTTGGCCAGTCTTCCAGCAAAATCTACGGCTCCTAGCGGACTATTGCTTGAGAATGAAGCCAAGGTAGGAATGTCCTTTCCAAGCTGCTCGTAGCGCGCCAATTGGGCTAAAAACACATCAAGCGTTACTTGGGTGTCGTACAAGGCATCATGCGCATTTTCCATCGTTTGTCCACAATAGAATTGGTAGGCAGCAGCTAAGGTTCTTTGCTCCATCTTGTGAAAAATGTTCTGTACATCCACAAAATTTCTACCTTCCATCGGAAAAGGTTTTCCAACGCGAAAAAATTCTTCTACCATAAAAGGAATATCGAATTTATTGGAATTGTAACCTGCTAAATCGGCCTCACCTACGAAGGCTATAATTTCCTCGGCTATCGCCCCAAGGGTGGGAGCCGAAGCTACTTTTTCGTCTGTAATGCCGTGAATTTCTGCAATTGCAGCTGGAATTGAAATACCTGGATTCACCAACCAAGATTTTGCTTCTTTGGTGCCTTCGGGATATAATTTAACAAAGGCAATTTGAACAATCCTGTCCTTGGTGATTTGGGTACCCGTGGTTTCAAGATCGAAGAAACACAAAGGACGATCCAGCGACAACTCCATGGAAATTATTTGAGGATTACGAACTCGGTTCTTCGATTTTTCAAGTGATCTTTCTCGTCACATGCTACATCGTCACCGCATGGCGTTAAAAGTTCCGTTTCACCATAACCTTTTGCCGTGATACGATCAGGATTAACTACCAGTCCTTTTAGATATTCCATGGCTGTTTTAGCGCGCATGTCGCTCAACCATTGGTTGTAGATGGCTGGTCCGCGGCTGTCCGTATGCGATCGAATTTCGATGGCTAGGGTAGGGTTATCATTCATGGTTTTAATAATACCTTTCAGTTTGTTTTTAGAGTAATCGGTGAGGTTATAGCGATTGAATTGATAGTTCACGAGATATGGTCCCCCAATAAAGCCTTTTTCCGTGGCTTCTAGCTGGAAATTAACAGTAACCACTGAATCCGAAAGTAAATCCATGTCTACGTTTGCAGAGGAAGCTAAATATCCCGCGGCAGTAACATTTAACGAACCCGCAACGTGGTCTTCATATTGATAGGTATCTAAGATATTTGACGCATACATTCCGTTATTTCCAGCAACCGCATTCGCTGATTTTCCATCCATGGACAATGTAATTTGAGCTCCAGGGATTGGAGCCTTGGTCGTAATATCCACCACCACCCCTTTGATTTCATAGGTAGGAAAAGGAATGATCATCTTATCCTCATCGATAATCAGCAATCGTTTATCGATCATTTCAAACGCATTGTCGCAAGTAGTTTTGAATCGGTCTTTGAAGGTTTTTGCACTTTCGGGACCGTAATAATACGTGATTTCATACTCTCTGCATTTTTCTAAAGCGGAAACAAACACTCCATCACGCATTCTTGAGGTCAAGACCGTTTCTAGGGTGTTCGCGCAATTAGTACAGCGTAAAGTCATGTAGGAATTTTCAGGGATGGGATTCCCTTTAGTGTTTATAATTCTACCGTTCAGCACGGCAGTTCCAGAAGGGGTTTCCTCCACAGTAAGTGCATAAATGTCATTACCTCCTTTTCCTCCGATACGGTTGGAAACTACCATTGCAGTCGTTCCATTCGCGGTCATACTGAACGAAAATTCATCCGAAAGGGAATTTACTTTGGTTCCTAAGTTTACAGGTTTCGACCACATCCCATTTTCGTCACGTTTGGCCTTGAAAATATCGTATCCACCCATACTTTCCTTACTGTTCGAAGCAAAATAGAGGGTTTTTCCGTCCAGCGAAATGAAAGGGGCAATTTCGTCGGCATCCGAATTAAGCATCGCCAGATTTTTAGCAAGCCCCCAGTTTTCTCCGCTTTTCTCGACCATAAACAAATCCCATCCTCCTTTTCCGCTGAGCGCATTGGAAACAAAATAGGCGGTAGTTCCATCCGAGGAAACATTAAACTGCATATTAAAAGGAATACTCTTATCTTTTTTATCCGCTGGAGGAATCGAAACGTTGATTTCTTTTTCTTTCGAAAAACTTCCGTTGCTAAATTCAGAACTGTAGATTTTTGGATCGTTCCAAGAAGAATAGCTTAGGTAGCGCTCGTTGGTGCTCATTGAGCTGAGTTGTTCGTCAATTTTAGGTTCGTTCAATGGAAATAGGGTGACATTAGACCAATCCTCTTTGGTTTTGATTACTTGATAAATGTCTGCTGGCAAAACATTGAACATAGGTTCCACGTAAGCAACCGTAGTATTATTTTCTCTTGGACGAGCCGAGGAGAGCAGTAAGGACTTTCCGTCGGCAGAAATCATGGCACATTGGTCGTTAAATTCCGTATTAATGCCTGAACTTAAAGGGATGGTTTCAAAACTGGCACTTCCACCCAATTTCTTAGCAACAGCAAGCTGCTCGATGCGAATTTTCGCCTCAGGAATTAAGGTAGAGTTCTTTTGGGTTTCATTTAAGAATTTTGTGTAGTTCGTTAAGGCTTTATCCAAATTACCCAAACGGTGATAACAAACGCCGATATGATAGAAAACATCAATTGGTGCTGCTTTTTCGTTCGGATTGTACAAGTCGTAATTGATTTGCGTTTTGGAAGTACCGAGTTCTAAATGTTTCAAGGCTTGTTCTGGATCTTTGTTCATGCCCAATAAAATAAACCCTTTACGGTAATTATAGTTCCCGTTTTTAGGGTCCAGTTTTAAGAGTTTATCCGTTGCGATTTCCGCGAAGTAAAAAAAGTTCTCTTGAAGAAAACGCGACGATTCGGTTACCAATTCTGCTTCTTTAGCTTTGCTAACCATCGCCCTAACCTCGCTTTCAGTCATTTGAGAATAGGCAAGTGTAGAAGAAAGTAAACCTATAAATAAGACGAATTTCATCATAAAGTTTTCGTTAAGTTACTCAAAATTTTCGTGTGCTGTCAAATTGCTCCAAATAATCGGCTACACGGCGCACGAATTGCCCCCCAAGCGCGCCATCTACCACGCGGTGGTCGTAGGAGTGGGAAAGGAACATTTTCTGACGTATTCCGATAAAATCGCCATCCGGCGTCTCAATAACTGCAGGAACTTTTCGAATCGCTCCTAAGGCTAATATAGCTACTTGAGGCTGGTTAATGATCGGGGTTCCCATGACATTTCCAAAAGTTCCTACGTTGGTAATGGTATACGTCCCTCCTTGAATATCTTCCGGTTTAAGCTTATTATTTCGGGCATTATTTGCCAATTCGTTGACAGCTTTTGTAAGTCCAATTAAGTTTAGTCGATCCGCATGCTTAATGACTGGAACAATTAAATTTCCCGAGGGTAAAGCAGTAGCCATACCGATGTTGATGTCTTTCTTTTTGATAATGCTGGTGCCGTTTACAGAAACATTAATCATCGGAAAATCTTGAATGGCTCTAACTACGGCTTCAATGAAAATGGGGGTAAAGGTGATGTTTTCTCCGGTTTTTTCTTGGAATTCTTTTTTGATGCGATTTCTCCAATTAACCAAATGGGTTACATCTGCTTCAACAAACGAGGTAACATGCGGGGATACCTGCTTTGACATCACCATGTGGTCGGCAATGAGCTTGCGCATGCGGTCCATTTCAATGATTTCATCTCCCGCCGACGGAATAACCACTGGGGGTTCAATAGCACCGCGGGTGTGCGTAGGAGCCACTGGAGTAACCTCCTTATTTCCGGATGCGTTTCCACGATGTTCCAAATAAGCCAAAAGGTCTTTTTTCGTAACTCGGCCCTCAGAACCGCTACCCGGGATACTGTCTAAGGTACTTTGGTCTAATCCTTCCTGTGCTGCAATGCTCTTAACCAAAGGAGAATAAAAGCGTTGACTGTTAGAAAATTTGGGAGCAGTTTCCTTGGCAACCGCGGTAATTTCCGGAGAAGTTATTGGCGTTGATTCCGTAAGTGTTGAACTGCCATTCGCCTGTGCAGGAGCTACAGAAACGGCTCCATCCGTGGATAGTATGGCGATCACATCGCCTACTTTGGCGACTTCGTCTTTCTGAAAAAGCTGTTTAATCAAAATACCTGCGGCCTCAGAAGGAAGTTCGTTGTCGACTTTATCGGTAGCTACCTCCACTAATGGTTCATCCAAGGCTACCGAGTCTCCGATATTTTTAATCCAATGGGTTATTGTTGCTTCGGTAACACTTTCTCCCATTTTGGGCAAGCGGATTTCGATTTCAGCCATGGTATAATGAATTTTCGAGAACAAAAGTACAAAAAAGTTCGATTTTTACGGACCGTTTAACGTTGGTCTAGCGAAAAAAGCTTAGTAAAAAGGATTTTGATGTCTTGACTCACGGAATAATCCCGAGCATAGATTAAATTTAACTTGTCTTTTATTTCTTGAGGTTCGCTGTAAGGAGGATAGGAAGGGTAAACCACTCCTGTCTTAATCCGTGGCAATAATGGATCTACGTAGTTGTCTTTGGAAGGTATGAAGCCGACCCACGTTTTCTTGGAACGAAGTACATCCAGTATATTCTGGAAAAAGCCAATTTTATTGCGGTAAAAGGCAACGAGCATCCAAGAGAACATCAAAAGTAGAAGGCTGGAAATAAGGTCAAGAAAACGTTTGGACCGCAATTTTTCCGGTCGACTCAAATTATTGATGTTGATTTTGTAATACTCTCCCGGCGTTTCAATCGAATTGCTTCCGATGATAAAGTCCGTATCCGGTTGGGCAATTTTGAAATCCAGGTTCGATTGCTGAATCGTTATCATCCAATGAATGATGGTTCCAGCGCTTAAGTCTTTCGCACTAAAAATTACTTCATCATAATTCGATAAGTTCAATTCCTCCAAGGCGCAAGGCGTAGTTACCTTACTCTCAAGGAAAGCCTGCGACGTATGAGCGGCATGCACATATTCGACCTCCTTTCCTTGTTGAAGCACCATGGATTTTATGCGTTGGAATTCCTCTTCATCGGCTACAATCAAAAAGCGCGTTTTGCCTCGTAGATTCCACCCGTTAGATTGTCGTAACAGTAAATAGCGTCCAAGTCGTTCCAAAAGTACCCAAGCGAAGAACCATAAAGCTCCGAAGAGGATATACAGTCTTGAAAACTGCAAGGACTTCGGTAAAAGCGCGTAAATTACTAAAATCAATAAGGTGGCGAAAAGGGTAGATTTTAGTAGTTTTTTCGGTTTAAAAGGTGGGTCATAGCTGCCCCCTAGCAGGTTGCTAGCCGCCCATATTCCCCAATAGCAAGGAATCATCCAAAAGTACACCACCTGAGGAAATTCAATGTGATTTGCCTGCCAAGGCAAGGTTAAAGCATAAAGTCCGCAAAGAACGATTGAATTGCTTAATAAAGACGGGAAAACAAACATAAAAAACCGGCGTAGCAAGGCGATACTCGCTCGTACTATAATCCCTAAATAGATCAAAAAAGAAAAAAAGATCGCCCGATTTTGAGAGAAATGTTTACGCGCGAAAATAATCATGGCCTTGTAGAAAACGAGCACATAATTAACGGAACTTTTTTTAGTACTCTCCCCCTTGTAATGAATGATTGTTGTTTCCGCTAGGTATCGGTTTTTGTAGCCTGCTTGTTGAATGCGGTAGGATAAGTCGATGTCTTCCCCGTACATAAAAAAGGTTTCGTCCAACAAACCGACACGTTCTAGCATGGATACTCTCAATCCCATATACGCCCCGCTAAGCACATCCACATCGTGATTTTCCGTGGAACTCAGGTAGGTGAGGTGATATTTCCCAAAGCGTTTAGAACGAGGAAACAAGGCAGCCAAGCCGAATACTTTGTAGAAAGCAACCCAAGGAGTAGGAAGCCCTCGCTTGGATTCCGGAAGAAATTTCCCTTTGCCGTCCACCATTCGAACGCCTATTCCTCCAATTTTTTCATCGCTTTCAAAGGTTATTAAGGTTTTTTCCAACGTCTGTTCCTCCACCACGGTGTCCGGATTCAGCAATACCACATAGGCGCCTTTTGCCTTTTCAATTCCTTGGTTGTTGGCTTTCGAGAATCCTAAATTGCGTGCATTTTCCATCAACAGAACTTGCGGGAATTTTTGCTTGATCATAGCCACCGAATTATCGCTACTTCGGTTATCCACCACAATCACCTCCATGTACTCTATTCCACGAGAACGATATACTGAATTTAAACACTGCTCCAGAAAATAGGAAACATTGTAATTGACAATGATTACCGAAAGCGTTATGTGTTGGTCAGGGCTCAAGATTTAAGGGCGATGCAAGAAATTTCGATGATGGCATCCATGGGCAATCGGCTCACTTGCACCGTTTCGCGTGCCGGAGGATTTTCAGTAAAGTAACTTCCATAAACGGCATTCATCCGCTGGAAGTCGTTAAAATCTTTCAAAAAGATAGAGCACTTTACCACATCAGACCATGCAAAATGTGCTGCATGAAGAAGGGCTTCTAAGTTTTTCATTACTTGCTCCGTGGCTGACTCTATGGACGAGGATTCCAATTCGCCAGACGTTGGATTTAATGGAATTTGACCGCTAATAAATAATTGATTTCCCACCAGGATGGCCGGTGAATACGGACCAATCGGCGCTGGAGCCTTGGGATTGTGAAGGGCTTTTTTCATGCGTTGATGCTTTGATCGAGGTAAATTTTAACTTTGTAAAATTAAGACTTTTGAAACTTGTGCGCATTCTCATCATCGACTTTTACGATTCCTTTGTTTACAACTTGGTTCATTATTTTGAATCCTTGGAGGTGGATGTTCAAGTAATCATGGATGGCGAAGTTTCGCCGGACAACCTGGATTTCCTCAACGAATATTCGGGCGTGGTGCTTTCGCCGGGTCCGGGGTTACCGCATGAAACGCGGTGTATGATGGCCGTTATTGCCTACTGTCAAGGGACCATCCCGATTTTCGGCGTTTGCCTCGGTATGCAAGGACTCGGGCAACATTTAGGAGCCAAACTGAATAACCTTAGCGCGGTGCGTCACGGAATTTCCAAGCCGTTGGTTTTAACCCGAGAGACTTGGTTATTTAAAGACATTAAAAGCCCCATAGTGGTTGGATTATACCACAGTTGGGGATTCACGGAAATTTTTGAGAAATACCTGGTCGCCAAGGATGATGAAGGGGTGGTTATGGCTATCGCCTCGGATGAGGATAAATTCCTCGGAGTTCAATTCCATCCTGAGTCGGTAATGACGGATGCAGGTTTGAAAATAATTGAAAATGTTCGTGATTATTTTGTAGCTTCACAAAAAAATAAGTAGTATGAAAATTGGATTAATGTTGTTCCTTGCTATAGCTTTTTCCCTTGGGAGTTTTGCACAAAATAAAAAAGCTAAAGTGTATCATGGGGTAGAATTTTACACGGAAACCACCATCAACGAAGTTCCCGTGATCATCAACGGGACAGGGGTTCGTACCAAGTATTTTATGAATATGTACGTTGCTGCGCTTTACCTCAAAAAGAAATCCAAGGAGGGTTCAACGATTATCAATGCGGATGAAGAAATGGGGATACACCTGAGGTTGGTGTCAAGCATGGTAACTCGGGAGCGTTTTAAAGAAGCTGTGACGGACGGTTTCAAAAATGCGAGTTCCGGAAAGGCCACGAAGGAGGAACAATTCACGTTCATGAGTTTCCTTAGTGAGGAATTTAAAGATCAAGACAGAATATATATGGATTATGCGCCAAAGGTTGGAACCAAGGTTTACAAAAATGGGGTATTAAAAGGAACGATCCCAGGAATAGAATTCAAGAAAGCACTTTTTGCTATTTGGTTGGGAAAAAACCCAGCCCAAGAAAGTTTGAAAGACGGACTATTAAGTAAGGACTAACGTCCTAGTTAGCGCTTGAACTTTTCTGAAAGTACAATGTTATACTTTCAAACTTCTTCTATGCGTATTTTTCTACCATTCCTTTTGCTCCTATCGTTCAGTGCTGTTTTCGCTCAAAAAGGCATCGTTCGTGGAATTACCGTAAATGCTGCAAATAACCAACCCTTGAGTGGGGTTAAAGTATTTATGGTGGAAATATCCCAAGGGGCAATCTCCGACTCCCTCGGAAATTTTGAAATCACCAATATCCCTCCTGGAATTTACACGTTTCGCGCTTCATCCATGGGGTATAAGACCTCTTTCCAAAATGAAATTACGGTCACGAACGCCCGAACGGTGAATGTAGTCCTCAGCTTAGAGGAAATTATCTCCGGTAAAGAATCAGAAGAGGTGGTAGTTAAAGGACCTAAATTTGCTCGAAATGTTGAATCCCCTGTTTCCTTGAAAACGCTCAACTCCACCGAAATTGAACGTTTGCCGGGAGCGAACCGCGATGTAAGTAAGGTTATTGCAGCCCTTCCCGGGGTAGCGTCTCGAGCTACCTTTCGAAACGACATCATTATTCGTGGAGGCTCGCCAGGCGAAAACAAGTTCTATTTAGATGGCATCGAGGTTCCAAACATTAACCACTTTGCCACTCAAGGGTCCAGCGGAGGGCCTGTTGGACTTCTGAACGTAAACTTTATCAGTGAGGTGGATTTTTACTCCGGGGCCTTCCCATCAAATCGGGCGAACGGTTTGAGCAGTGTGTTAGCCTTTAAACAAAAGGAGGGGAACCCCGATGGCTTAATCACCAATTTCGCGTTGGGTTCCAGCGACGCGGCCCTTACCTTTGATGGACCCCTGGGAAAAAAGGCGAATTTTATTTTTTCTGCGCGACGGTCCTACTTGCAGTTCCTTTTTGCTGCCTTGAAACTTCCGATTCTACCCACCTACAACGACTTTCAATACAAGGTCAATGTAAAACTCAACGACAAAAACCGTATTTCTTTTATAGGTCTCGGCGCCATCGACCAATTTGCGTTGAATACCAAAGTCAATGACGGTCTCACGGATACTGCGAAATTAGCGTACAATAATTACCTGCTCGGCAATATCCCGATGCAAAGCCAATGGAATTATACTTTTGGAATCAATTACCAACATTTTTCAGAACACGCCATTCAATCGGTGGTGGTTTCAAGGAACATGCTGAACAATAAAGCGTACCGTTATAAAGATTTAATTGAAACGCCAGCGAACTTATTGCAAAATTATGCATCTTTCGAGGCAGAAAACAAAGTCCGCATGGAACATACCTACCGAAAAAACGGTTTTCGCTGGAATGTGGGTGTAGGGTACGAATATGCACGGTACCGCAATGAGTCCTATTTGAATATTACCGTGCAAGGGCAGCCGTTTGTGGTCAATTATGCCTCGGATGTATTTTTAAGCAAATATTCCATGTTTTCGCAAGTGAGTCAATCGTTTTTCAACGAACACCTCAACCTTTCCTTAGGGTTGCGTATGGACGGTTCGAATTACACGAAAACCATGTCCAACCCGTTGAATCAACTCTCCCCGTCGTTCTCGGTGAACTACCGTTTCAATGATTCTTGGGCCTTAAACGGCAACATCGCTCGCTACCATCAAATTCCGGCCTACACCATTTTAGGATACCGCGATTACACGGGTTCATTGGTCAATAAAACGAATGGTTTACAGTACATTCAAGCAGACCATTTCGTCATTGGAACAGAATACCGCACCAAGAAAAGTTCCCGTTTCACCCTTGAAGGTTTTTACAAAAGTTACGCGCACTATCCCTTCAGTTTGAAAGATTCTATTTGTTTAGCCAACCAAGGTTCCGATTTTGGGGTGGTAGGAAATGAAGCCGTTAAGAGCATTTCAAGTGGTAGAACCTACGGCGGGGAATTTTTGTTTCAACAAAAGCTCTACAAAGGATTCTACACAGTATTGGCGTATACCTATGTAATTTCCGAATTTAAAGACAAAAATGGACAATACGTTCCTACTGCGTGGGATAGCCGCCACATTATTTCATTAACCGGTGGAAAACGTTTCAAAAAAGGGTGGGAGTTAGGCATGCGTTGGTTGTTTTCCGGGGGTTCACCTTACACACCTTACGATGTCGCAACATCAAGCCTCATTGCAAATTGGAACATTAATGGCACAGGATTATTGGATTATAATCGGTTGAATTCTCAGCGGGAGTCCAGCTTTCATCAACTCAATATCCGACTTGACAAAAAGTTCTTTTTGGATAAATTTAATATGAACTTTTATTTAGACATTCAAAACGTTTACGGCTACAAAGCGAAATTAGCCCCCATTCTGTTGGTCCAAACGGATGCGTCCGGCGCTCCTATGGTAGACCCAAATAACCCTTCACATTATTTAACGAAAACGATCCAAAACACTTCCGGGATAGTTCAACCCACGCTAGGAATTATTATCGAGTTTGCCACCCGAAGGAAAGTACTACCTAAAACGTTGAATCTTCAGTAATTTGCTCCTTGTTTCGTTGAAGGAATTCGCTAAATTCCCCTGAATTCTCAAAGGTTTTTCGCGCATATTCCACGAATTCTGGACTTTTATAGAAGGTCTCCGACATTTTTTCGCGATAGCTTGAAACAAGCACACTACGGTTCGTTTTTCGTTGAGGAAACTGGTCTAAGTTGCGTTGCGCACTGTTGAGGAAAGCCACCACACTGCTCTGATAAAGCGCTTGCCAAGCCGGGTCGTTTTGGTAGCGCTTGGTCCAAGCATCCAAGGATGGATTGGGAAAGTTCGGTTCGTTTTTCGGTGATTTTAGGGGGACTGAAGGATTCGTTTGTTCCTGAGACGAAGTTGTTTTTTGCGTTAAATGTTTTGTTTT
>RFQF01000035.1 GCA_009925805.1 Flavobacteriia bacterium
ATTTTCTTTCCTTTCGGTTTCCTGCTTGATTCTGACGCTTTCTGGTGCGTGCTCCAAACAGCCGGGAATGGGTGGCCGAGCCGCCATAAAGGGAAAGCTTATTGGAAAATTTTACGCTGATAAACCCATGACGGCCTTTGCTGGTCTGGGGGTACTGGCGGATGAGCGCGTTTATTTGATCTATGGTAATGAAAAAACCTTTTATGATCAGGATATTCGAAGCAGCTATGATGGAACATTTATTTTCAATTACCTAAGGCCAGGAAAATACGTGGTTTTTGTCTACGAAAATTGTTATCCCTGCGCCTCTCTGCAAAAAGAAAAGCTGTTTGAAGTAGAAATTACGGGTAAAAACGAGACCATCGACTTGGGTGAAATAACGCTAAATAAGGTTCAGTAGGTGAAAAAGGTTCTTTTCACCTTAATTCTTGGCTTATCAAACATTTCATATGCTCAAAATATAGCGCAACAAGTTTGGCTTGAAACAAGCTTGAAGTGCCCTATTTCAAAACGATGGAGTTGCGCTAGCGAACTGAATCAACGGTATGATTCCTATGGGTTAACCACTTTTTTTCCTCAAATTTCGATAAAGTGTAAGCTCAAAAAATGGCTTCGTCCTTCGATTGATTATCGTTGGATAATGAGCAGATCTTATTTGGATCCCTATACGTCAAGCCATCGAATCAATGGGAACCTTGAAGTCGCTCTCGCTAAAAAACGCTTTGACCTTGGTTTGAGGGTTCGTTATCAACACGTGTTTTCCCGCAATATCGCTTCGTATGACTCGGAATTTGACCAATGTTGGCGGCTTAAGTTAGCGTGCGGGTACGACATAAATCATTTTTTACTTAGCCCCATGTTCAGTGCTGAAGTGTTTTATGATCCGATGAACCATCCTCAAGGCAGGCAATTTACACGTATCCGCTGTTTTGGGGGCTTCAATTTTGACCTTAATTCGAACCATAAATTGTCCGCAGGAATGTATTTGGATCAATGGATAAATAGCGCTCCGAAGTCCCGATTGATGTATGTTTTTTCTTACGGATATACGCTTGGTAAAAACTAACCTAAGGGGTGGACTCTGTTAGAGGTAATCATCCTGCTCATATCGAGCGATCACTTTCGCTAAATTGATACGTTTTTTTTCCTCCCAAGAATTTATGGCGGTTTGCGTAAAATACCGATGTTGCTGAAGAAACGGGATTTGCATGGCGTCCCACTCTTTGTCACTGGATAATTTACCCATAAACATCAGTTCTTTTTTCAATTCTTGGGATATCGTCTCGAAATGATCCGTCCCTAAATAATTCAAATCTGCGTCGCACATAATTTCTTGAAGTTGATTTACGGGTTTATGGGGAACTTCCGTGGCAAAAATAAGTTCGACGACGGTGTTAATATGCAATTCATTGTAACCGAATTTTGGTAAAATCTGTCGGGCGAATTCCACTCCAATGGATTCATTGTGCTCGTATTGTTTGGTGAAGCCCAGATCGTGAAACAAGGCTGCCGTTTTTAGTAAAAACAAGTCTTCATCGCGCACCCCTTCGCAAAGGGCGAGGTGTTCAACCGCCTCAATGACTTCTTTTGTATGGGCTGCGCAATGGTAATAATATTCTTTCGGAAGTTGGTCTTCGAGCATGTTCATCACTTCCGTTTCCACGGAATAATACTTAATTGGGCTATACAAGTGCAGCTGCGCAATTTCAAAAAACAAATCGTTCGGCACGATACCTTCGCCATTTTCGGACAAATCGGGTTTAATTTTGACCAATTCGTAGCGATTTACGAGTGTTTTCGTTTTCATGGAAGCTTTGCCACGGTGCTTAAATTCGAAATAAGGCTCCACGAGTAAGAACGTGGACTCAGCAACGGAAATGGTTCCCGGATCGGAGGATTGTTCCATGCGTTGGGCCTGATTTACGGCGGCACCCCAAACATCGTAGGCAATTTTTAAATTTCCAATAATGCCTGCGGTTACCGGTCCTGTGTTAATTCCAATCCGAATTTCCCAATAATCCTTTCCGTTGGCAAGGGCTTCATACTTTTGTTTGAGCATGTAGTCTTTAATTTTTAATGCAGCAAAACAGACATCCAAGGGATGGGTAGAGTTTCTTTCAGGAATGCCCCCAACCGCCATGTAAGCATCTCCTATGGTTTTAATTTTCTCAATATTGCTTTCTTTAATAATTGCGTCGAATTTTTTAACCAGACTGTCGAGTTTATTCACCAACCGAGCGGGGGTCATAGCTTCCGAAATTTTACTGAATCCCACGACATCCGTAAACAGGATGGTTGCGGACTCAAAGGATTTTGACCTTACTTTTCCTAAGCGTTGGAGTTCTTTAACGGCTTGAGAAGGGAGTGCGTTATTCAACCATTTTTCTGCCTTTGCCTTTTCGATAAAAAGCATTTCTTGTTGTTCCAGCACTTTATTTTTTTCCTCGGTAATGCGCACATTTTTTTCTTGGATTTCATCTTTTTGCTGGGCTATTTCTTGAGTCCTTTCCACAACTAATTGTTCCAACCGTTCCTTTTCTTTTCGTTCCTTGCGAATTTGAATCCTTACGTAGAGGTAAGACCCCAAAAGAAGAAGGGCGAAACAGGTGCCAACAAAAGGCTTACTAGCCCAAAAAGGAGGTTGAATAATAACGGTGAGAAGTGCGGGTGTTTCCGTCCATTTACCAAAACGTCCTTTCCTCGAATAAATGCGTAAGTAATACGTTCCCGCTGCCAGGGCATTGAAAGCAACATGATTGGTTTTACCTAAAAAAACGGTGTCCGTGGTTTCTCCGATGATTTCGCATTTATATTCAATCATGGATGCTTGGTACAACTCGTTGGGTTCAAACCATATTTCAAAATCGCGGGAATGGTAAGGCAAGGTAAGTGCGTAAGCTCTATTTATTAACGCATCCATCGAAACGCTTCCTGAGGGCCATTCATCGTTTTTTCCTTTCAAAAGAACCTCATAGATTTTTGGAAAGAACATCGTATTGTCCTCGTTTTCTAATTTTTTGTCATAAACAAGGTACCCGAAGGGCCCCCCAAGGAAAATCTGCCCTTCACAGTTTGAATAAAGCGCATTTGCATTGTATTCTATGTGGTCCATACCAAAAGGACTTAAGGTTACAAACTTGCTTTCTTTTTTGGAAAAAGAGGCCAATCCGCTATTGGTGGAGACCCATAGTTGTCCGTTGTTCTCTCGAACCATCCCGAGAATTATTGGGTTGGTCAGTCCCCAAGATTTATTCATTACGGTTACTTGTTCCGTTTCGAGGTTCACCTTTAAGATTCCTGATCCATAGGTACCCAACAAAAAGACCTTGTGCTCCACTTCTACGAGGCAAGAAAGAGCATCGGCAGTAAGGCTTTTAAGCTTTTTTGTAATAGTTAAGGCTTTCGGTTGCAGCGTTAATTTATCCAGGGCACAAAATCCTTGTTGATCGGATAAACACCAAAGATTTGCTTTATTATCTTGATAAAGAAAGCGAAAAGCATTATTCGCTTCAAAATACACTTCTTCCGCAAGGAGTGTAGCGGTATTCATGCTAAGAATACCCGAGGAAGTTGAAACCAGCACTTTATCACCGAGTACCAGGGTGTGGTAGAAATGAAGATGCCGCGCTTTAATTCGTGGTTGCTTAAAAACTATGGGATTATACTTTCCTGTTCGAGGGTCAAAATAAAACAATCCATCAAAACATACGATTAAATACCGATCCTTAGGAAGCGGGGTAATGGCCATTACGGAACCGTCGTGATCGACGAGAAAACGAGGGTCGAGGGGATAATGCGTAAAGTTGTTCGTAGCCTTATCCAAGGAGGAAAGACCGGTATTTGTTCCAATCCACAACCGATTATTTGTTTGAAGAAAACTCCATACATTTTCGCTTGGCAAACCGCTCCTTAAATTTAGCGAAGGCCCCACATAAGTCCATGGACTCTGTTTTGCAGAAAAACAAGAAAGGCCCTTGTCACTTCCAATCCAAATAACATCGTGTTGATCTAAATAGAGTGCTGTGATGTGCTTCGATTTTAGGCCTTTAGGGTGAAGGTAATCCACCAGATAATGCTGTGCAGAATTGTTCTCCAACACAAAAAGCCCATGGCCATTTGTCCCAATAGCGTACCCTTTTCTAAATGGAACAACTCCCGAAACCAAGGAATTGAATTTTGAATCCCATAAATCAAAAGGCTGCTGATGATGCGGGTATTTTTCGTCGATTAGCAGGGTTTTTCCGTTCAAAAAAAGCAAGAATCTCCCTTTGACCGGGAACGCAGAAAAAATACTTGAACCGTTAGAGTTGTAGAAAAGAACTGCCTTGGCATCGTTGGTTATGCGAAAAAGTTGATGGTCTTTGCTGATCGCATAAATCCCAAGGGATCCTTTCAAAATTTGTTTAACCTTGAACTGCAAGGAAATAGGCTTAAATATCTTCGATTTAGGATTAAATAGGTAGAGCCGTTGATCTCCTTGTAACACAAAAACACCTTGGTGTGTGCACAAAACTTGTCGGATTGAAAAATCATTTTTAGGATTGCTGTACGACGTTATTTTTCGCTTTGAAACTTGGTAATAAAGCAATTCACGTTTCGTTCCAAACCATAAATTTCCTGAAGCATCCCGATCGCTTGCGAGGATGAAAGTGCTTTTAATTTCCGGATGACCTTCTTTGGTTACCGCTCGAAATTCAAAGCCATCAAACTCATTTAACCCTTCTTGAGTTCCTGCCCAAACGGTGCCTCGCAGGTCAGCAATTACGGTATTCACCGATGATTCAGACAAGCCTTCCGCAATCCCATAGTGGTCGAAATTTAAGCTTGTTTGGCTTCTTGCCTGAACAAAAATCAGAATAAAGGCAAGAAATACGTGCTTACTTCGCTGTTTTCGAAGCACTTGCATTGGTGATTTCCAGCATTTCGCGGTCGAACAAATACATGCCACCCGTTTCTTTACCGATCAAGTTCAACTTATCCAGAATGGATCGTGCCAAGGCTTCCTCTTCCATTTGCTCGGCCACATACCACTGCATGAAATTGTGGGTGGTATAATCTTTTTCTTTTAGACAAACATCTACGACGTCATTAATGGATTGTGTGACCGTAAGTTCATGTGCGAGAAGCGCTTCGAACATCTTATGAACGGAATCAAATTCCAAGGGGGGTTGAGGTATTGCAGGAACAATGGCTTTTCCACCGCGTTCGTTCACAAATTTCACTAGTTTCAACATGTGAAAGCGCTCTTCATCGGAATGCGTGTACATGAATAAGGCGGTTCCCGCAAGACCTTTAGTTTCCGCCCAAGAAGCCATGGAAAGGTAATAATGAGAGGAGGAAGCTTCTTTGTTGATTTGGTCATTTAAGGCGCGTTCGATGTGTGTATTCATGCTTCAAAAGTTTCATCAAAATTAATCAAATAGGATTACATTTTCAAGGATTATTCCTCGATAATTGCTTTGCAAGAAGGTGACGTATCAAGCCCGGGAAAAAAAACTTAAGGAATGAAAAAATACGTCCTTGAATGCTTGCGTAATCTTTTCTCCTGTTGTGTTCAATGGCTTTTAGAATTTTCCGCGCTGCGGTTTCTTTAGTCATCAACCATTGGGAATTGCGTTTCGGTACGGGCACTTTTTTACCCTCTGCATTCAAGGCAAATTTATGAGAATCGTTCTCAACAAATCCTAAATAGATGAGCCCCACATGAACTCCATGGGGCTTTAATTCCAATTCCAACCCTTCTTGCAGCGGGACTAAAGCCGCCTTGGTAATCGAGTAACTTAAATAATGGGGAATTCCATGAATTGCCGCTAAGGAAGAAATAAAAAAAATGCTTCCTTTAGTCGCTATTAATGAAGGAATAGCCAATTTGGTTAATTGGACTACTCCGTTGAGGTTGGTTTCTAACACTTGATCAAAGGTAGCATGCGAAGTTTCTAACAAGGTGCCCTGTGCGGAAATCCCCGCGTTGTGGATCAAAACATCCAAACACCCAAAGGTAGTTTGGATAAGTTCAAGCATACGGCTCACCTCCTCCAATGATCGAATATCTGCCGTAACATGGAGCGCCTGTTGATGAAGTATACTCTGAGCTATCGCTTCATCTTTGGGAAGGGGCGTTAACCAAGAATGCAAAACCACTTTAGCTTCCGCTTGGAGTAATTGCCGAACAAGCACAATCCCCAAGCCTCGACAAGCGCCAGTAACTAAAACCACTTTACCCTTCCAAAAACTTCCCATACACTAAAGTAACGCGTTTAAAATAAATCCCCCTGTGGATATTGCAACCCTACATTATGTAAGTTGACGCATTTGCAAATCACTCAGAAATTTTGTGAGTTTTTTAAGCCCAACATAGTAAATAATTAAACCAAAAAGCAGGAGCACATGGCTAAGATCGTTACGATCGAACCAACGATCCAGATTCAATTTTAACCCTTGTATTGCGGCATTGGGCAAGAGAATAAGGGTGCCGTACCAAAAAAAACGAAAATCTCGGTGAATGTTCCTTTGGTAATAATATGCCAAGCCTCCCAAACATAAACCCATGCCCAGTATTGAATTCACCGTGGGTAAAAGCAATCCAAGTGCGGGATCTTGATCTGCTTTTAGGGTAAGGAGCAGCATGATTTCCAACGCAAGAAACGCTCCCGTTTTAATTCTAGAAACTTGTTTAAAGCGTATCCGTTGATGCTCTTTTGGCCAAAATACCAGCATCGCCTGTTCTACATAGAAAGTAGCTACTACTCCCAAAAGCCATGAAAACGACTTTCCGAACAATCCGAAATAATTAAATAGAAGATGTCCCAAACCGCCGGTTAAAAAGGAACTGCCTAAAAACAAATAAAACAAGGACCAATTTTTATAAAAAGGGTGTTTTTTATGGATCCGATAATAGCAATAGAAGGAAACCAATACGATTAATGCATCGCCAATGGCCGCATTGGGTTCAAGCAAATGTAACCCTGCGAATTCCCATTCAATTTTTGGATAATCTTCCCCGATGCGCATTATTTATTTTCCTCCTCAAAACGATGTATATTTCGCACAATAATCTTCTCTAACAATTTTGGGGTAACCCTTTGCATGAGGGATTGTAATTTCCCTAAACGTGTCATAATTACCCTATCCTTTCGTTTCAATAATGCACGTACAATTCCAGTAGCCACCTCTTCCATGGATTGAATCCTCGTTCCTTCTCGAGGCGCAAGGTGCCTTTTCGAGCCTTGTTCATCGTATACTTCCTTATCCGGTTCAACCGCTGTTTTTCCCACCAAAACGATTCCTGAATGGACCCCATACTTATGCTCTTCAATCCGAATGGACTCCGCAAAAGCTCTTAGCGCCATTTTGGAGGCACAGTACGGGGACAAGCCAGGTAAACCATGAATACCGGCTAAGCTAGAAATAAAAATTACAGATCCTTTCGATCTGCGCAAATAAGGTAGGGCCCTTTGCGTTGGAAACACTACTCCATAAACGTTGCTTTCAAAAACCATTTTAACCACAAGTGGACTTACGTCAGCTAACATTCCACGGGAAGAAACGCCTACATTGTTCACTAAGCCGTCCACCCTTCCAAACGTCTCAATGGTAAGGTTAATCAAGGTGTTGGCGCCTTCCGGCGTGGACACATCACACGCGACGGAAAGAAGCTTTTTCGATGCCGATTGGAGCTCCATGTACGTAGCCTGCAAACGTTCCGGATTTCTTCCGTTTACAACCACCGTAAAACCCAAGGCGAGGAGTTGTCGTGCGGTTTCTTTCCCGATTCCACGGGAAGATCCTGTAACAATAATAACTCCTTTATTTGGCTCCATGCGTAGGAAAAAATTTCCACTTGAACTGAATTTCGGGGTGATGCACTAAGGCAGTTAAACTGTTGGTCCAAGCAAGAGCAACGTGCACGAAAAAGGCAATCCAAACCGTTTCCGATTCAAGGGTCAGGAGGCATAACACCAACCCTAGGGGAATGGCACCAAGCGTTTCGGCCAATCCTTTCGGAATGTGCGTAGTAGCGTAGAGGGCGAGATTGATCGCGATTGCAGGCCAAATCCCAAGCGTTTTAATCAAAGGAAAAAACAAAACACCTCGAAACAATAACTCATATCCAAACAAATAAAGCGACCATCCTAATAGATTTATTAAAAAGGTTTTTTGCGTCCATTGTTTGGCTCTAATTTGAGGGTAGTTTTTCAAGTTTTCCGGTTTTTTCGCTGAAAAGTAGGCCATAGGAATCACTAAAATTGAAAGTACTAAGGTCCATCCGAGGCTGAAAAGGGTTGTAGCAGGATTAATCCACAATCCTACATCTCGAATGGATGTATTCGGGAAAGCCAAAAGGTAGATGAGCAAGGGAATTATCCCTAAAACGACACAACCGAAATACTTGGTAAAAAAAATATGTTTCCTGGATGCTTCATCAAAAGGATATTTTTGGTAAAACCTTGATTTGATACGCTCCGAATTTGCCACAAACCAATACAGGATAAACGAGCCCGTAGCCACCAATAGCAGGATGGTGGTAATCAGCATAGTTGAATCAACCGAGATAGTAAAGGCTTTCATTGGATATATTGATTTTCTTTCCACCAGGTCAAACAATCTTCAATGGCCTGTTCAATGGGGGTACTCGGCATATTCAGGATGGTGCGTGCTTTGGCAGGGTTGTAACATTGTTGCATCGTGGCTTGCTTTGCCATGTGATACCCAAGCTTTGGGGGTTTTCCGGTTATCCGTGCAACTACAGAGCTGAAAAATCCAACGGCGTAAATTACCCCATCTGGCACCCTTTTTAGCTTAAAAGGAATATTTTTAACACGACAAACCGATTTAAACATTTCTTCAAACGTAAGATTCACATTCCCTGCAATAAAACAGGATCCGGGATGGCCTAAGGTCAGGGCATTAACAGCAGCAACCGCCACATCCTTGGAAGCCACAAAATTTTTCATACCCGAGGTGAACCCAGGAAGTTTACCCTCGATAAGTGCCAAAATCATTCTCCCGGAAGAGGGTCCTGAATCGAAGGGGCCAATCATATAGGTAGGATTAATTATCAAGGCAGGAAATCCCTTTTCCGCTTCTTCCAATAGCAATTTCTGGGCTTGGTATTTGCTGTCCACGTAGTCAATTTTATAGCTATTCCCCATGAACGGAGATTCCTCATTTCCAGGAAATTCTGGTGTTCCGTGGCCGAAGGAATTCGCCGTTCCAATCTGAATAAACCGGGTTAATCCATGGTTTTTTGAAAGCTCCACTAAATCAACAACTGCCTGATAATTAACCCTGAAGAGCATGTCGCTTCGTCGAGGCCAGATTTGAGTTGACGCCGCCACATTGATTAAGGCATCGCAACCATCTATGGCTAATTCAAGCGATTCTTTATCCAGTAAATCCCCATAAAACACCTCAAGGGACAGTCCTTGGATGCTTTTGTAGGAACTTCCAGGAAGAACTAGGGCGCGCACTTCATAGCCTTGTTTGAGGGCTTCTCGACAAATACTTGCCCCTAACATCCCATCGGCACCCGTTATCAACACTTTCATCCTTTCTTTATTTTGTTAACATTGCTTGGCGCTCGAGTTCAAGCCTCTCCTGCATGTATTGAAAATACTTATGGCGTTCTTTATGGTTTATTTCACTAATGAGGCTTGCATTGGTTATCTGACGATCCAATACGGTTTTAGTATCAACAACGTAAGCTTTGTCCGCGGTGTGTAAATAATTCAATATGTTGTGAATTAAATAAACTCCTTTGGTCTCGCCCCCTTCATAATAAAAGGTTGTGTCGGTATTCACGGTATCGTTCAGGAACAAGGTCAACTTTGATCCTTTAGCCGGCGCAGCATTTCCGATCATGAATTTCTTCCCTTGACTGGCTTGGTCCATAAAATGATTTAACCATGCTTGAACTCGATCTACCAAAAAAACGGCTTGTTCCCTTTCTTGAAACCAACCCGACTCGAGGGCATAATTGATTTGCCGAATATACCCACGCATCATTTCCCGATCCACTACTTCCAAGGTTTCGATTTGATTGTAGCATTGAAGAATTTCTCGGCCTTTGCGTATGGATTCAGCGCTAAATGAAGCGACGTCAAATTTTTTTTGCTCGAATTCTTTTAATGACAAATGGGCTTTAGCCCAAAAAAACAACCGAAAATGCATTAATTCTGGAAAATTAAATCCCTGAAAAAAGTGCACATTGTTGACCACCAGATATAATTTAGTTTGGTGCAATTTGGTTAGATTCTTTATTCCAAGCAACACCCCCTCTAAATACCCCTCGATGGAGAATTCATCAGAGCGCCCTTTTAAATAATCGAAGGGGATTATTTGCTTCCCTTCTTCCAGCAAGGCATCAAACGAAATTTGAAAATAGGAACAAACTTTTTCCACCTCGTGAACAGTCATTTGGGTTTCATTTCGTAACCTTCGATATGCCGCATCGGTGCTAATCGATAGCGCATCGCTTAACGCTATCCCCAAAGATTCGCCGGGTTTAAGGGTTCTTTTAACCTCCTCAATTAGCCTTTGCTGAATATTGTTCTTCATGTTATATCATCGGTTCAACCCCACAAATTTAGGTCATTCACGGACATATAGCCGATGTACCCTTTCTGAAATTCCTGTCATTATCTCATAAGGAATCGTATCGAGGCTTTCAGCCATAGCCAAAAGACGCTGCACATCGTCAAAAACAACCCCCACATCTCCTTCTTGAACATGATCCAATGCAGAAACATCCAACATCAGCATGTCCATGCAGATTTTTCCTATCACCGGACACCATACCCCATGAACTTTGATCCTACCAACCCCGTTGCTTAAACGTCTGGAGAATCCATCAGCATACCCTAGAGGTAAAATCGCAATTTTGGTGTTTTTTTCGGCGATAAAACTGCGCGAATAACTTATACTTTCCCCGGCACGAACGGTCTTTATCTGCGAAATTCTGCATTTCCAAGAGAGCACTGGGGCTAATTCCGCCCGTGCCGGGCTCGAAATACCAAACATCCCCAACCCTAGACGTACCATGTCAAAATGGGCCTCAGGGAAATGCATAATTCCCTCGGTATTCGCCATGTGGAACAATACAGGATAGGAAAAAGCGTCCAAAATGCTTCTTCTCACCGCCGAAAACCGTTCAATTTGAGTCTGGCTCATGGTTTTATCCTCAAGGTTATCGGATTCTACAAAATGAGTAAACACCGTTTTCAACCGAACTTCCGGCTGCGCCTTAATTTGCTCAATGAGGGATTTTACTTCCTCCGGTTCAAATCCAAGCCGGCGCATTCCGGTATCAATCTCCACATGGATTGGGAAATGTTGAACCCCTTGAACGATTAATTCTCGAAGGAACTCTTCTAATTGCGCAAAGGTAAAAATGGTAGGTTCGAGCTGATTGGTAATGCATTCCTCATAGCTAACTGGGTCAGGGTTCAAGACCAAGATGGGTAACGTAATCCCGAAGTTTCTCAAGGCTACCCCTTCCGATGTGTAGGCAACGCCTAAATAATCCACCCCCTGACTTTCTAAAAAACTCGCCATCTGCTCTATGCCGGTTCCGTACGACTGGGCTTTAACCATAGCCAGAAGTTGGGTTTCCGGCTTTAGTTTCGACTTAAAATAAACTAGATTCTGACGTAAGGCCGAGAGGTTTATTTCGAGTACCGTTGGATGTTGTTTCACGCGAAATTTAGCTGCGAAGCGTTCCATTTTCGATTTTCGCGTGCCTTTTATAAGCACCATGGCCCCTTCAGGAATCTTCAAGGGTAATTTTTCGGGAAAGTCTACGAAAGCTCCTTCCGGGGAAAAGGTGGATATTAATTCTTCTACCGATTTTTTGTGCACATACATACTCTCATCGAGTCCAATGTATACACAGCAAGGTCGTCCATTGGATAAAGAAACCATGTATTGCAAGGAAACCCCGAGGGTAGCTAAGTCTAAATGGTAGGTATCGTTGAGGACCAAGGTGTTGTTCTTTCCGTAAAACGTCTCGAGGCGAAGCGCAAGGCGGGACAGGTTTGGTACTTCTTCCCTCAGCGTGCTCTCGGAAACGCCCAAGAAACTCGCCACACCTATGGCTATTTGTGCTGAAAGCCTTGAATAGCTGTCACTGAACGGGATAATTTCATGAAAGGGTGCTGCTCGTAGTAGCAAAGCTTCATCCGTTGGCACCATGGATTTATTTCCTAGCGCAATCACCGCCTCCTCTAAGGCTTGGTCTAGGGGGGATTGGTACCAAGAAGTAATGACTAAACGCGATGGTTGAACCATCCATAGCAAGCGGCTAAATTCATCGGGTTCAGAGAAGCCAAGTTCAATGAGGGCTAGATTGGCCTGTGGATGGAGTTCTAAGAGGGAAAGAGCTACGCCAATTTGGGAATTGTAGCTTTTGGGGCTTCGCACCACGTGGTAATTGAACTTCAATAAATCGTACATCCATTCTTTTACCGTTGTTTTCCCTGCCTTGCCTGCAATTGCGACGATTGGAAAAGAAAATTTCTCTCGGTGGGCTTTTGCCAGGGACTGCAACGCTTCGAGCGTACTTTCCACCACATAATAGGAGGCTTCCGGAAAAATAGCCTTGGGCAACTCCGGAACAATGAATACGCGAATTCCTTTGTGGTAAGCCTCTTCCAAGAAATCACTCCCCTTGCGAAAGGAACCTTGAAGCGCCATGAAGCAGGCCTTAGATTCACCGCAATAGGAACGTGTGTCAATCGTAATGAACGCAATTTCAGGATGGGAAACCCCAACCACCTCCTTGGGGTGAAGCAACGCGACTAAATCCTCCTGAGAAAAATTCAGTTTCAAGGAGTTACCGATTTAAAACAGGAACGACATAACGGTTTATAACTTTCCACTGCGCCGACTAAGACTTGAGTAGATTCTTCGGTAAAACGGTGGGAAAACTGGGCTAAATTTCCACAATTAACGCAAATTGCATGCACTTTTGTCACGTATTCTGCGATTGCCAATAAAGCGGGCATGGGCCCAAATGGATTTCCCAAATAATCCATGTCCAACCCTGCGCAAATGACGCGAATTCCTCGGTTGGCCAATTCGGTGCAGACCTCCGTAATTCCTGGGTCAAAAAACTGTGCTTCGTCAATCGCAACAATGCGTTCGTCGTTAACTAATAAAAGAATTTCATTCGAATGCGCTACAAGCTTTGCAGGAACAGCACTACCTTCATGACTCACTACGTCCTGGTCGCTGTAACGACGATCAATGTCCGGTTTGAAGAGTATGACTTTTTGTTGAGCAAACTGGGTTCTTTTGACGCGTCGGATCAATTCTTCGGTTTTTCCAGAGAACATGGAGCCGCAGATTACTTCAATCCAACCGTTAATTTTCGTTTCATTTGGAAATTGTTCAAGGAACATATTTGATTTCTATTTTAACAAATTTACTTGAATTAAATTATCCATAAGCACCTATGGCATTGTTCAAGAACCTAAATTTGTGGAACTAAGAAATTTCAAATATTATGATTAACGAACTAGCGCAAGAGTTAATGCAGGAAATGCAGGCTTTTACCGAAGGCCCTGGCTCAATAAATTCCCTGAATCGGGCGATTACACTTTCCCATGAAATTCATGAAAAACTGGTTATTCTTCGATTTAAAGCCTATGAAGCGGGGTTATTTACTCAAGACGTTACGAATTTGGAACTTCAAGAATTTGACATGGATTTAGCTCTGGAGAAAACCGAAATCGAACCTGTTTCGACAGCAGCAATATTCCAAGAGACCACGGATTTACCTCAAGCCGAAGCCCTTACATTACCGGACCTTACCGAACCCCAAGGAAATACCGTAAATTCTCAAAATATAAGCTCCGAAGAACCTCAGCATGTCGAATCAACCCTTGATTTTAACCTGGATGAACTCTTGGATCAAGCGCAAGGAAAACATCCGAAAATCAATGCCTTTAACGGAAATTACTCGTTAAAAGAAAAAATTAATTTCATTAACACTTTGTTTGGTTCATCCAGTGAATCTTTTGGAACCGCGGTGA
>RFQF01000036.1 GCA_009925805.1 Flavobacteriia bacterium
GGGCTTCTTGGTGCGGGCCTTGCCGACAAGAAAGTCCGAACATGGTTCGAATTTATCAGCGATTCAAAGGAAAAAACTTCACCATACTTTCTGTTTCACTGGACGAAGACCCTGTAAAATGGAAAGAAGCAATTTCCAAAGATGGTTTGGTATGGAAAAACCACGTGAGCGATTTACGAGGATGGCAAAGCGGTATGCCAAAGCTTTATGCATTCGACGGTATTCCCTTTACGGTTTTGGTGAATCCGGAAGGAAAAATTATTGCGCGTGGATTACGCGGAACTGCGTTAGAATCTAAAATTGAATCCTATTATTCCCAAGTACCATGAAACCCTCTTTTTTACTTTTTTTAATCCTGCCTCTTTGCGGGACATTCGCTCAGAGTTTTGTAAGTGTCAACGGCACCTTTACCAATGCAGCTGGAGATTCCATCTACATTGCCAAGTTCGATGGTAAAAAATATACCAATTACAAAGGGGTCAAGGCCGATAAAACCGGAAAATTCAGCCTCAAAACAACCGTCCCGGCTCCGGATTATTACGTGATTCGTGTTGGGGAATTTCATACCAACATTATCCTCCGTGATAGCAGCAAAATAACCATCTACGGCGACAAAAAGAAATTGAAAGAGGTGTGTAATTTTATTGGTTCGGATGAATCCCAAGCCATGAATCAGTTCGCCATCCGCATGGAAAAATGGAACGTTAAACGAGATTCTGCTTATAAAGCCATGAACGCCATGCCCGCTGAAGACACTGCCCGAAGAAGGAAATTCAACGATTACATGACGCGAGAATATATTTCATACCTCAATGACCGACAACAGTTTGTTAATAGCCATATGGGTTCTGCTTCCTTAATTGTTGTGTTAGTTTCCTTGAGTATCGATAATGAATATGAAGCGTGGAATGCTGTTTTAGGTCAATTAGTGCAAGCCTTTCCCGAAAGCCCCACCATCAAAGAATATGTGACCTATGCGAACAATATTGCCAAGGCAAAGGAAGAAGAGAAACAGCGTGCCGAAATAGCTGCTCAATTTGCTCCAGGAAAACCGGCTCCGGATTTTACCGAATTAACCACTGACCGAAAAACTTCCCTTTCACTTTCCGCATTAAAAGGTTCCTACGTATTGATCGATTTTTGGGCTTCATGGTGCGGGCCTTGTCGTAAAGAGAACCCCAATGTGGTCAATACTTACAATAAATATAAGGCCGATGGATTTACCGTGATAAGTGTAAGTTTGGACAGCGACCCTTCGAAATGGTTAGCCGCTATTCAAGCCGATGGGTTACTATGGCCGAACCATGTAAGTGATTTAGGCGGTTGGAGCAGCAAAGTACCGAGACTTTACAATGTTTCCAGTATTCCCTTTACGGTACTGGTCGATAAGGAGGGTAATATTGTTCAAACCAATCTTCGGGGGCCTCAACTCGAGAGTAAATTAGCAGAGATCTTCGGTCACTAGGATGAGTGTAGCGTATTTCGCATCGGATTTTCATCTGGGCGCTCCCAACTCGCTTGAATCTAAGGAGCGTGAAAAAACCTTGGTAGCTTGGTTGGAGCACGCTGCCAAAGATGCCACCGACATTTACCTGGTTGGCGACGTATTCGACTTTTGGTTCGAATATAAGCAAGTCATTCCCAAAGGCTACACACGCCTTCTTGGCACCTTGGCGCGTATCAGCGATCAAGGAATACAGTTACATTTTTTCCATGGCAACCACGATATGTGGGTGAAAAGCTATTTTACGGAAGAATTTAACATGCATATTTACCCCGACGCTATATCGCTGCAGGTGCATGGAAAAAAAATACTTGTTGGCCACGGCGATGGTCTTGGTCCTGGAGATCTCGGGTACAAGTTGATTAAAGGAATCCTAAGAAACCCACTATGCCAATGGACCTTTGCTCGACTTCATCCGAATTTCGGCATCGGCTTGGCAAAATTTTTCTCAGGAACCAGTCGAAACAGTCAAAAGAATGAGCATGAATTCTTAGGCAAGGAACGGGAATGGTTGTATCAATACGCTTTGGAACACCAACAAACCGATCCGCATGATTTTTATATTTTTGGTCATCGACATTTGCCTTTACGCATGGAAATCCCCCACGGAGTTTATTACAATTTAGGCGAATGGATAACCTTTTGCACCTACCTTAGAATCGATGAGGAATCTACGCAATTCCTGCAATGGATGGGTACCCAAGCTCAAGTATACGAACCCCTCAAGCATGCTTAGTTTTCAACAAATCACGCTAGATCAGTTATCCCGGGTAGTTCAAACCTTAGGAGAGGTTTTACCCGAATACCGATTCCTGGCGTTAGAGGGAACCATGGGAAGCGGAAAAACGACCTTAACCATGGCGTTGCTTGACTATTTAGGCAGCCCCACATGGGAAGGATCCCCCACGTTTAGCATCATTCAACCCTACGAATTACCCAACAGTATGCGGGTTTATCACATCGATGCCTACCGAATTACCAACGATGAAGAGGCATTTGCTTTAGGATTGGAAGAATTATTCGCGACCTCGGCCTACTTTATCGTGGAATGGCCCGAAAAAATCCGTAACTTTCTACCTGAGCGACGAATTACCTTAACTTTGGAAACTTCGTCCATCAACCACCGAAATTATACGCTTACCTATGGCCACTAACCCCGAGTTACTCAAAAGTTTACTGCATCAAGGCGCCTTACTTCCACAAACGGAAATGCTTGAAATCAAACCGAAAAAAGGGCAATTATTTATTGGAATTCCCAAGGAAACTTCCTTTCAGGAGCGCCGAGTGGCCTTGGTTCCCGAAGCGGTTTCCTTGTTGGTAGCGAATGGTCACCGCGTACGTGTGGAAACCGGTGCCGGAGAAGGAACCCATTTTACCGACAACGAATATAGCGAAGCAGGGGCTGAAATTGTCCATGACCAGCAACCTATTTATACCTGCGACATGATTTTCAAAGTGGCGCCACCCACCGAGGAGGAAATAGCCTTAATGCCAGGAAATCAAACCTTCATTTCTGCGCTTCAAATTGTTTCTCAACCCAAGGAAATTCTACAAAAACTGATGGCCAAAAAAACGACCTGCATCGCTTGGGATTACATCCGAGATGAGGAAGGTGTTTTTTCTGTGGTACGAACCATGGGTGAAATCGCAGGCAATACTTCCATACTCGTGGCAGGCGAACTACTCTCGGGCTATTCTCAAGGAAAAGGCATGATGCTCGGAGGAGTGACCGGAGTGCAGCCGACAGAGGTGGTGATCATTGGAGCTGGAACAGTAGGCGAATTTGCTACCCGAGCTGCCCTTGGATTGGGAGCATCCGTGAAGGTGTTTGACAATTCGGTAGCGCGTTTGCGCCGGCTTCAAAATGCAGTTGGCGCCCGTATTTTTACTTCAGTAATTCAACCAAAAGTATTAGAAAAAGCGCTTCGAAGAGCCGATGTGGCAATAGGCGCTTTACGGTCCACAGTTGGAAAGACACCCTGCATTGTGTCGGAAGACATGGTGCGTCAAATGAAGGACGGATCCGTCATCGTCGATGTTAGCATCGATCAGGGGGGATGTTTTGAGACTTCGCGGGTAACCAACCACCATGCACCCACGTTCATCGAACACGGTGTAGTGCATTATTGCGTACCCAATATCGCGTCCCGTGTTTCGAGGACAGCATCCTTTGCCCTTTCAAACATTTTCTCCCCCTTGCTTTTGGATATTGGACAACAAGGAAGTATCGATGAAGTCATTCGCTTCAAGCCCGGTTTTAAAGACGGGGTGTATATTTACAAAGGGGTGTTGACGAATGAAATTCTCGGTAAAGTATTCGATCTCAGCTACCAGCCCTTGGATCTTTTGCTCCCACGTGCATGATCCCCACCTTAGCTTTTCCTCCTACGGAACTGCAATTGAAACAACGTGGAGCGAAGTATCAAGTCCTGTGTTTAATTCGAAAAAAATGGTTGGTTTTAACTCCGGAAGAATGGGTTCGTCAGCATGTGGTTGGCTATTTAATTCACGTCAAAAAAATCTCCGCAGGACGAATAGCCTTGGAAAAAGGATTTATTTATCAAGAGCGTAAAAAACGATGGGATATCGTGACCTATGATGCATCGGGCTCCCCTGAACTGTTGATTGAATGCAAAGGGTTTGAAGTTGCTTTAGATGGTAAAGTGCTGCAGCAAATCAGTGCCTATCAACACATTGTCAAGGCAAAAAAAATCATTTTAACCAATGGGATAGCCTGCCTGAGTTACGACTTCCAGCAATGGCAGGAAGGCATCGCATTAATTTAGGTTCACACCCCACAACCCCGATTTCATCTTTTTATATTCTCGACTCAGGTAAGCTAATAAGGCACGCATAGGGTCCATGGCTTTTTCCGTTTCCTCCGAGATGGTTTGTTTCCGCAATTTAAGTTGCAGCTTCATATACATAGCATGTAAACAAATTTCCACCGGATGCGCCTCGACTAAAGAAGACTTCGAGCTATACTCCTGCATACTTTTGTTGGCTTGTTGAAATAACGTGGCATACTTTTCATCCTTTTTGATTTCCAATAAGGTGCGATGCAATAAGGAAAGTTCCGTGAAAATTTCCTCCAACGCGTAAAGATGTCCTTTACGCTGTTTGCCAGCACGCAGCAATTCGTTACAAATACCCTCGTACCAAGCCTCGTACGCTGTTGCGTAGGAAGGATTCGGCAACATAGAGGGAATTAATGCCGTTTTTACCGCCTCAAAATCACACGATAAACTGCGAACGAGGTCCTCAATTTGGTACATGTAAAGCACGTACTCGACAATGTTCTCCTGTAACTTTTGCTGGGCTATAAGCATCGTTATTTGAGGTCTTTTTCAATGGAAGCTTGGTTTTCATTCAGGAATTGAATGAAATCTGTTGTAACGTTCATCGAATTTTTGATGTAATTCAACTGACCCCCTGGACCGTGAATCAACAAAATATCAATGTGGTTTTTCTCACAATACGCCTTTCCTAACACCTCGATTTTCTTGGTGATTTCCTCGATTTTCTTAACTGATTCTTGTTCCAATCGTGCTCCTTCCGTTTGTTGGTATTGCATTAACTCTTGTTCCATTGCTTGCGCTTTCTGCTGAATTTGCGCAATTTCATTTTGCGATAACAGCCCATTACGCGCTTTTTCATCGTTTCGTCGAACGTAGTCCTCCAAGGCTTGTGATCGTCTTTTAAGCTCCGCTTCGAAGGTCTTTTGCTTTCGAGTAACCGCTTGATCCTCCCGCTTGTAGAATGAAAAACCCTCCTTTAAACTGTCTTGATAGTAAAAGGCAATCACCAAGTTGTTGTCGTAACGGGTAATAACGGTTGGCGAAGTGGTTTCTTTTTTGGAGTCTTTTGTATCGGAGGAGCAAGCAACGGATACAACCAGCAAGCTCATAAGCAGGAGCATTTTCATGAATTCGAGTTTTTTAAAAGTTGATGGTAATCTTCGCGCATGGACAGAAACCGTTTTAGGCAGGATGCCCAAAATTCATCCGTTAATTGGGCCGTAAATTGCATTAAATTGTTCACCTCGCTCACGGGAACTTTAAAGATTTGCTCGTAATTATCGAGTGTAATTTTCAATAAATACTTGCCATTGTATTCGTGAATTTGAACCAGATAATGAGTATGGGGAATTTCCTGTACTAAGCGCATGGCACAAAATTACGAATAAATCCAAGTGGTTAAAGAACCGGCTTAATACCCTTTTTGAGGTATTTATTTAGAATCATTCTAAAATACCTTTTTATAGGTATTGTCAGGAGGACTGATGGTTCGTTTATTTGTCCAAAAAAAGCAATGATGCGTTTTAGTTATTTTTTAGCCGTTTTTTCCATTGTTCCTATTTCAAGCTATGCTCAAGAACCGAAAGAAAACTATAAAAACGCATCCGAGATTGTGGTTCAAACCTATATCAATTCGAAGTGGATACCGGATTCCATTTTCAACCTACGCATTGTAGCTGGTAAGAAATATGAAGTTCAATGGTTATCAACTAAAGAGGTGGATTTATCAACCAATAATTACCGCCAAGCTTTGCGCAAAACTCCCGGTATTTTTGTTTCGGAACACGATGCTTCGGGATTACAAACCAGCATTGCGACTCGTGGATTAAGTGCAAACCGATCCTGGGAATTCAATATGCGCCAAAATGGTTACGATATTGCCGCTGACCCTTCGGGGTATCCAGAGGCATACTACACTCCTACCTTGGATGCTGTAGCCGCAATTCATGTGTACCGAGGATCTTCGGCACTGCAATACGGCTCGCAATTCGGCGGAATGATTGATTATCAACTCAAAGACGCCCTTGGATCGAAAGCTATTAGCTACGAAAGTTCTCAAACGGTCGGTTCTTTTGGTACTATTAATAGTTTCAATGCCCTTGGTGGCAATAAAGGTAGATGGACCTATTACGGTTTTCTACACCATCGGCAAAGTAAAGGGTACCGTTTGAATAGTGGATATTATACAAATAATTATTTTGGAAAGGTCGGTTATGCCTGGAGCAAAGGCAAAATCACGTTAGAATATACCAACAGTTATTATCTCAGTCAACAACCCGGAGGGTTACACGACACCGTGATTAACCTTCATCCTGATACCTCACTACGGGCTAGAAACTGGTTCGAATTACCTTGGAAGGTAGCATCATTGCAACTAAATCATCAATTCAAGCGAGGTTTGAAACTACAAGCCCTGGTAAATTATTTGCACGGTAATCGAAACAGTGTTGGGTTTACCAAGGGTATCCAATTCGCTGATACCTTTAATATCATGTTAAACAGCTACAACCCGCGCGATGTGGACAAGGATATTTACAACACACTGTCGAGTGAAGTACGGCTAAATCACGCTTATGCGATTGGAAAAAATACCCATACACTTACTGGTGGAATTCGATTTTGTTTAAGCGATATCCGACGGCTTCAAAAAGGAAAAGGCACAGGTAATTCAATGGCCGACTTTACAACACTTCCGACAAGTTCAGGATATTTATTCCAAAGAGACCTGCATTTACAAACACAAAACCTTGCGCTTTTTGCAGAACATCTATTTCTTGTTGGAAAACGGCTGAGTTTTTCTCCAGGTTTTCGTTTGGAACGTCTTCAATCTTCGCTAGCAGGAAGAAGTGATGCCTTTTTGGGCGGGTATCTTCAGACGCAACACAAAAACCGTTGGATTGCTTTGGGGGGAATTAGCGCGAAGCTATCGGTAGTCTCAAAAAGGAACATCAACTTGGTTTTTTACGCAAATGCCAATCAAAACTATCGACCTGTGACCTACAGTGAATGGTTGCCTTCCGCTACTACCGAGCATGTTGATTCATCCCTAAGGGATGCAAATGGCTATTCGAGTGAGGGTGGCTTTAAAGGTTTCTTACTTTTACATCGGCGCTGTTTATGGTCCTATGACATGAATGCTTTTTACCTGCGTTACAATCATAAAATTGGCAGTTTTGCCCTCAATGGTTCAACCTACAAAACCAACCTTGGTGACTTGATATCGAGGGGAGTAGAGCTGTATACCGAATGGATGTTCATGAACCCCTTTTTTATTAAATCCAGTAAAGCTGAACAGTTGAATATCTATTTCAGTGGATCCTTAATCGATGCACGGTACCAACGTTGGGATAATCCTTCGATTCCGAGCAACTCTGTGGTAGGTAAGCAAGCGGAATACGCTCCGAAAAAGGTGTTTCGCATAGGCCTTGAATATAAATTTAAGGGATTCGGCTTCAACTACCAGGTACAGTATACGGGATCCTGCTTCGCCGATGCCACCAATTCCCAGTACCCTAATGCAGCGGCCACCATAGGATTAATTCCAGCACTCACGTTACACGACGCCAGTTTGTTCATTACGCTTTTTGAAAACTATCAGCTCAAACTAGGCATTAATAACCTGTTCGATCAAACCTCGGTAGTTCGAAGAGTTGGAGGCTATCCCGGACCGGGCGCTTTACCAAACCAAGGTCGCTCAGCCTATGGCACGCTCTCCATAAAAATTTAACAAGATTTTATCGGGAATAGGTTGATTAAAAAAAAAATCATAAATTCGGGGAGTAATTTTAACCTAATCGTGTTTAACGCTTTATGATCAGTATTTTCGTTGCCAAACTCGACTTTGGCGTCGACAACGACCAGTTACGTGCCCTTTTCGAAGCTTATGGGAAAGTACGAAAAGCCACCGTAGCCCTCGACAAAGAAACCGGAAAATCCCGTGGATTTGGTTTTGTTGAAATGGAAAATGAGCAAGAAGGCCATGCAGCTATTTCAGGATTGGACGGTAGGATAATCAACGGTAGAAACATCGCTGTAAAGCAAGCAGAAGACCGCGGAAACGCCCCTGGAGGCCCAAAAAAATTCGACGGCGGAAATAAACCTGGTTATTCCTCGAATCCCTCTGCTCCAAAACCTAATTACCCGCCACGGAACGATCAAAGCTCTTCGAACTCCTCGGGTGCGCGGCCGAGCACACCGGAATCCTTCATTCCGCCCATCATTCCAAATTTACCCTCGGATAACCGAAAAAAGACCCTACCCAAAGATAAAGATCGAAAAACGGAAACGGAAGCGGATCGAAACAAGAAACCGAAAATGGATGCTTACAAAAAAAGCGGAAAAAAAGATAAGTTCTTGGACGACGATGAGGACTTGGAATTGGAAGGTGGATTATTTTCCTTCGATGAAGAGGAAGAAGATGATGAATAGTCGCTAAGCTTTTCATGTAATTTCTTTGTATTTTTGTCCGCATGCCGGAGTCCTACACGCATTTTCTCCAACACCCCGTATTCAAAGTAATTGCCGAACTCAGTAAAACGCATTCCCAAGAAGTGTATGTTGTTGGGGGCTTTGTTCGCGATTGTTTTCTCGGACGTCCTTGCAAAGACATCGATATTGTGGTAGTAGGCGACGGCCCTGCCTTTGCCTCCCATGTTGCCCACAAGTTGAAGGTAAAAAACCTCGCCCTTTTTGCGCGCTATGGAACGGCTCACTTTAAATACAAAGACATTGATGTGGAATTTGTAGGAGCTCGAAAAGAATCGTACAGCGAAGATTCCCGAAAACCGGCCACCTCTCCAGGAACCTTGAACGATGACCAATTACGGCGCGATTTTACCATTAATGCGCTTGCGTTTTCCCTCAATGAGGACACCTATGGAACCTTGATGGACCCCTTCCATGGAATGCAGGATTTATCCAAAGGAATTTTAAAAACACCGCAGGATCCGTCCATTACCTATTCCGATGACCCCCTGCGCATGTTACGAGCCATTCGCTTTGCAGCGCAATTGAATTTTCAAATCGCCGCCCCTTCCATCGAGGCCATTTACACGCATCGAGAACGGATTCGCATCGTTTCCATGGAACGCATTAGCACCGAATTGAATAAAATCATGCTCAGCACCAAACCTTCGCGGGGCTTTTATTTATTGCTGCACACCGGTCTTCTTCCCTTAATTTTTCCAGAACTTGTTGCCTTGTGCGGCACCGAAACCGTTAATGGACATAGTCACAAGGATAATTTCGACCACACCTTGGAAGTATTGGATAATTTGTGCGAAAAAAGCGATCACCTTTGGCTTCGATGGGCAGCCCTCCTGCACGACATTGCCAAACCCGCGACCAAAAGGTATGAACCGCACCATGGATGGACCTTTCACGGTCATGAAGAATTGGGTGCGAGAATGGTCCCAAAAATATTCAACCATCTTCGGCTGCCCCTGGATCATAAAATGAAATACGTGCAAAAATTGGTACGGCTTCACCTTCGACCCATTGCGTTAGTAAAAGGTAACGTAACCGATTCCGCCATACGAAGGCTGCTCGCCGATGCAGGAGACGATATTGACGACTTAATGCTCTTGTGCAATTCGGATATTACCTCCAAAAACGAGTTCAAAGTAAAACGCTACCGAAAGAACTTTGACTTAGTAACCGAGAAACTCAAAATAGTCGAGGAGAAAGACCGTATACGCAACTTTCAACCCCCCATTACCGGTGAGTACATCATGGACGTTTACGGTTTGGGTCCTTGTGCTCAAATTGGGATCCTAAAAACAAAAATAAAAGACGCCATCCTCGAGGGGGAAATCAGCAATTCTATGGAAGATGCCAAAATGTTAATGATCAAGCTTGCCGAGGAAATGGGCCTATCGGCGGTGAAAGATATTTGATTACTTTTATCCTAAAAAACCATGCAAGGACTCAAGTTTAGAATTCTGCTCGATTCCGATGCGAAAACCGAAGTTTTTAGAGACATTGTTCTCTCCGCATCGGATAATTTTGAAACCTTTTACCAAACCATTATCCAAGCTTTTGGCCTCAAAGGCGATCAGATGGCGAGCTTTTACGTATCCAATGATTCGTGGGATAAAGGCCATGAAATCAATTTAATGGATATGTCGTACGACGACGATGACCTCGACCAGCCAGCCAACGTCTGCCCAGCGAAGAAGTTTTTATGGCAGGTGGCGGTGCCTTGGTCGAAGCGGAGGATTTCGATGAGGACGACCTTGGATTTAACGATTACGACGATGGATACCCGGACGAAGAACTCGATGGATACCATGAAACCGAATTCTAATTGTACCCGCCAGAATGAATGCCTCAGACCCCATAGGAAAAGCGATTTTAGCATTTGCTAAAACAGGAAAACCCAAAGACATCGTGGTGAGTTCAGACCTCAGCGACGACGATATTATTCCTGTGGAAGTCTTGTTCCGAAGCTACGAAGAAATGCCCGATCTTGAAAAAAAAGCGCTCTCCATGGTCCGGGGAAAAGTACTTGATATTGGTGCTGGAGCCGGACCGCATTCGAAGTACCTGGTTCAACAAGGATTTTCGGTTAAAGCCATTGACACCTCACCGGGTGCAGTCAGCTACCTACAAATGCAGCAGATTGATGCAGAATGCATCGATGTACGCCAAATGAAAGGAGCCACCTTCGACACCCTTTTATGCCTCATGAATGGAATCGGAATCGCTGGAAGTAAAGCCGGATTAATTCCCTTCCTGAACCATTTGAAATCGTTATTAAACCCGAAGGGACAAATTCTTTGCGATTCTTCCGACGTTAAATTCTTATATGAAGAAGAAGACGGTTCGTATTGGATGGACCTTAACAATGAGTATTACGGGAACTTCAAATTTCAACTGCATTATGAGAAGCAATCCAGTGATGAATTTCCTTGGTTATATGTCGATTATGAAACCCTACATGAAGCGGCACAAGCCTGTGGATTCAAATGCCAACGAATTGATTTGGAAGAAAATCATTTTTTAGCGCAACTTGTGATACCATAATTAAGGAACATTGGTTAACTTTATCTCAAATAAAATTCAACATCATGGGCGTACTGGTTAGCAAAAATTCAAAAGTTATTGTGCAAGGTTTTACGGGAACGGAAGGAACGTTCCACGCAGGTCAAATGATCGATTACGGAACCCATGTGGTTGGAGGTGTAACCCCAGGAAAAGGAGGTGGCCTTCATTTAGAACGTCCTATTTTCAATACTGTGAAGGAAGCAGTTAGTACGACTGGTGCAGATGTTTCCATTATTTTCGTACCACCCGCTTTTGCAGCCGATGCGATCATGGAAGCAGCGGAAGGAGGAATTAAAGTGATTGTTTGCATCACGGAAGGAATTCCCGTAAAAGATATGGTGTATGCGAAAGAATACATCAAAGCCTTTGATTGCCGCTTGATTGGGCCAAATTGTCCTGGAGTAATCACCGCTGGAGAAGCGAAAGTGGGCATTATGCCGGGCTTCGTTTTCAAAACAGGAAAAATTGGTATCGTTTCCAAATCTGGGACGCTAACCTACGAAGCAGCAGACCAAGTAGCGAAAGCAGGCTTAGGAATTTCTACAGCGATTGGCATTGGAGGCGATCCCATTATCGGTACAACTACAAAAGAAGCGGTAGAATTGCTCATGAATGATCCAGAAACGGAGGGCATCGTTATGATCGGTGAAATTGGTGGTAACCTTGAAGCCATTGCCGCGCGTTGGGTAAAAGAACACGGTACGAAACCTGTGGTTGGATTTATCGCGGGTGAAACGGCACCCAAAGGAAGAACCATGGGCCACGCAGGAGCCATCGTTGGAGGCGACGACGACACCGCCGAAGCAAAGAAACGCATCATGCGCGAGTGCGGTATCCATGTAGTGGACTCCCCTGCTGGCATTGGTAAAAAAGTAGCCGAAGTAATGGGCGTGATTGCGTAAGCGATTATTCCCTTTCTTGAAATAATTACGGACGAAGCGTAGTTAATTCCAAAACACCCAGGTAACTCCCATCTTTAATTGCCAAGTAGGAATGGGGATGTCTTTATATAACATTTGCTGCGTGGGCATAAAAAACGTTCCTAAATTGTCCAGCGCTACATGAAACTGAAAGGTCTTGACCTTAAATCCCATCAGCGCATTCAAGGAATGATACGTGGTCTCAGTTAAATTCGCAGCCGATAAATCCAACAACGAAAGTTGTGGCACCAAGGAGAGTGTACGATAGCCTTGGTAGTACATGTAGTTCACCTGAGTGAAAACGAATAAATTTTTGGATTTCCCCAAGTATCCTTGATATTTCATCCCGATACCTGCACCAAGATTCGGTAATACTCGATTTTTTTGTGCCAAATAATAACCCTTAGGCTCCACGGAAAATCCTTTCCAGGTTTTTCCTAAAGCTAATTGAAATTCCATTAATTGCTGGTTACTTTGCCCATTGTGATTATCCCAAACGCTTCCGTTGAAACAGTATACCCCCTGGGTAAGCAACCCTTTGACTTGAACACGGTACGCCACATCAAATAATTCCCCTTGAACGGCTAAATCTCCTTGAAATATCCGTTGAAGTTGCGCCTGCTGCATGCTCCATTGAAAGGTATTCCCGAAATAAAACCGTTGAAATACTTCAGGAGCCACAAGTCCTGCTATGAAATTGGCGCTAACCAAATGCTTTCTAAGGAATCGATGACTCAATGCTCCGCTCAGTTGCGAGGCATTGAAGGCTCCGAAAAATCGGTATTGGTAGTTAATTTTCAACGAAGTGTTCCTAACGTGATATTTCATCGCTGAAGTGAGCCCTAATTCCAACGTATCCCGCTGGTTTCCGCGCATTCTGAAACGCCAGTAATCTGCCGTGGCCAATGCCTCAAATTGCCAATGCCTTGATGTACTTCCAATCCCCAACGCATTCTTCTGAAGCGTTTGCTCCAAAATATCCAAACTACGCAGACTGTCGTAAAAAATCGCAGGGTATAATCCTGATAATGTATCCGATTCCTTATAGGAACGACGAAAATTTTGGATCGAACTTCGATGATATATTCCAAGGAATCTTGTAGTATCCTGAAGCAAATTATATTCATTTTTCCAGGACAGTTCTTTCAAACGTACATCGGAACTGCAACTGTCTTTTCGCACAGGAACCAATCCAATAGCTATGTATTGCAACAGGCTATCACTTACAATCCCTCCTGAAAAGTTGCGTAAATCCGACTGCGTCGTTAGGGTCATTTGTGTGCGATATCTGGGCCCATAACGCAAAACCATGGCATGGAGGTCGCGGTTTTTCCATCCACTGTTCCGGATAAATCCTGCCGATGCGTTCGATGTGTATCGAAAATTAGCCAACCAACCATGGTTAAATGCTTGGAAGTAATTCAATGCTGTATGTTGACTCCCTTGCATACCAAAGGAATAATGAACACCTAAAAAAGGTAATGCACTGAAAACCGGCAATCGCTCCGTGGAATTATAGCGCTGTAAGAAAGTCCCAAATGGTTGGTATATCCGAAATGGATCAAAAAAAATACCGTCGCGTAAATAGAGATT
>RFQF01000037.1 GCA_009925805.1 Flavobacteriia bacterium
AGAGACGGTACCGTCTCTAGACAGCCGAGGATCAAAAAACAAAGCCCTGCCCAGGGCAATTTTCTCTTGGGAATTGGGATTATCTGGGGGAGCCGGGATATAGGACGAGAATTCTTCGGAAGTATCGCAGGCTCCGAGGAAAACAAGCAAGCTTAGAAGAAATAAAACGCGACCTTGGCTCACGGGGTAATTAAACACTTTTTGGAACCTAAAATGCCGTATTGCGCATCCAACAAAACGAAGGAATAGATTCCATTTTCCAACGAAAGGGTTTCTTGAATAGGCTCGTGCGAAAGGCTCACTTCCAGCATTTTTCTTCCAGCAATGTCATAAGCGATAAGCCATTCCGCACCGGTGTTTTGGATGAAAACCGTTTGATTAAAAAAGTAAAACTTCGGATCTTTAAGGGTTGAAGCCTGAGCTGTTTGAGGTTGAGTGAACACGGGGTATTGGTTAATGTTCGCCATGACCGAGTCGTTTAACCCCGTTTCTCCATGCAATACACCAACGGTTCCCAAGGGCATATTCCGAAGCCACTGATCAAGGTGGCACTCCAAATAGATATCTTGCTGATTCAGGCTTGTTTGTGTGGCGACAATGGGCAGGTTGACCACGCGCTGGTTATGATTCCCCAAATTATGCAGTTCGAAGTATGCATCCACCTGTTGGTCATTGTTGGAATCAGCATTCCCTCCTACCACCATGTGCATGTACCCAAATTGCCAACCCCAATACATGCTCGGAGATTGAAAACTGAGCGGATGGTTCAAGGGATAGGATGAAATATCTTGGGCCTCTGAGCCCTGCTGCGTATTCAAACGCGCTGGAACGCCGACCATGAATTGGATACTGTCCAGGTGTTGTATTGGATAATTACCTAGATAAAACCCTTGTTGTGTTGGGGTAAGAAGGAATACACTGGGGGTGATGGCCGTGGGATTTCCTCCATCGTGAAACAGGACAATATCCGATACGTAGTAATTAAAATGTTCCACGTTAAACAAGGTTCCATTGAGCGTATAAAGGTTAGTTTGAAGCTGAACCTCTTGATTTCCACATTTGGGTTGTAGGTGCAAGAACACTTCGGTTTGCGCCTGGATTAAATGAGTGAAGCCCGAAAGTAGAATAATCAAATAAATTTTCACACGCCTTTTTTTGCAATATACAACACCTCATCGGAAGAAATTCTGAAGCGCTCGAAGATTTTCGCATCTATATGATTCTTCAACCAGAACGTTTCCACTTCAAAACCAGCATCGCGCAAATAATCGGGATAATCTTTACCAAACAAGCGTACGTGGTCTTTTTGCCAGTAATGTTTTTCGCGATCTTCCGGACTTACAATCGTTGGGTCCTCGTAGGTGGTTTCGCGGTTCATGTCTTGGGGCACCTGCATAATCGCCCAACCGCCTGGTTTCATAACCCTAAAAAGTTCCCGCATGCATTGGCGAGGGTCATTGACATGTTCCATAACGTGGTTGCAAAAGACCACATCAAAACGATTATCCTCCAAAGGAATCTGATGCAAGTCAAAATGCATGTCCGCAATTGGCGATTCGATGTCTGCGGTGAGGTAGTTCAAATTCGCTTGCTTTTTAAAAATCGGCAGAAAACATTGCTCCGGAGCCATGTGCAGTACATTGAGGGAGGCTGCTGTAAAAAAAGAGCTATAATCGCGCAAATAAAGCCACATGAGCCGATGGCGCTCTAAGGTCAAATCGTAGGGACACAGCACATTTTCGCGGTGCGCTACGGCAGAGCCATACGATAAAAACTTGGAAAACGTTCGGTTGCAAACCGGGCATTCTACCTTATTTCCTCGGTAAATCCAGGGGGCAAAAAATTTGAAAACATAACTCAAGCGAATGAGCCAAGGACGGGGTAAAGCGTTCAGTAAAAACTTATAGAGCTTTTTCACCCTTCAAATTTACAATAAAAGAACCAAGAAACTTTCGGAAGTATTGCAACCTACAACGCCCCGATTGCGTAGGCTTTTATATGCGACTTGCTTGTTGTTTCCTACTCTTATTCATGGCGCATGGAGGCGTTTGGTCTCAGGAAAACTTTTCGGTGGAGGATTTCAGAAACCAACATGTAATCTACACGGACCTTGGTATCAGTCCCGCACCGTTTACTTTGCATTATCCTTTTTCAAAAGATATCAAATCACTGCATTACAAAAACAACTTTAAACCCATTCTAGGTATCGCGTACGCATACAAATGGTTCAGTTTACGCATTTCTTTTCCTGTCTTACCGGGTTTCCGCAATGTGGCGCTTTATGGAAAAACCAAGCTATTTTCACTTGGATTTGATTATTCGTTCAAACGGATATATACCGACTTTGATTTCAGAATTAACTCAGGATACGCATTAAAAAACGCCCTAGACTTTGATTCCTCTTTGTCGAAGGCGAATCCAAATTCCCTCATGCCCAGTTTGGGTTCATTAAATCTATCGGCCAACCTTTGGTATTTTAATCACGACGATTACAAAATGAATGCGCTTCTGGGTAAACGCGCCCATTTCAATGGGGAGGTGCACACGTGGTACCTTAAAGGAACCTTGAATTTTTTTGGCGTCACCAACAACAATGCACCTCTGATTCCTACCCTACTCCATGATTATTCCAACGACAAAACGCGTGCAACCGCATTATCTTCCTTCGATTTTGGTGCGATTCCAGGCTATGCTTACGCCAATAGGATTCGAAATTGGCAATTTTCAGGTTGGGCAGGTATTGGACCGGTTATTCAATCTAAATTTTATGTGCTTGAAGAGAAGACAAACGGCTACCTTGGTCTAGCTCCTCGTTATGACATTCGTTTTGTTGGCGGCTATTCAACAAACAGTCAGTTTATTTTACTCACGGCTTTTTTCGACAACAAATCGATTCGTTTTAATGAGCTTCGCTACAACCAATTTTTTTATACCCTTCGGCTTGTTGCGGGAATTCGAATTACTTCTAAAAAAGTTCTGAAAGAAGCGCATCCGAAACGATCGCTGGTAAGGTTATTTTAAGCATGGGTTCCTGCTTCATTGCTCGTTCAATAGCAAACCGAGCATTCGGATTCCTTGCCCAATTCCGCCGTGCAATACCGTTATTCACGTCCCAATGAAGCATCATATGTAAATTATGTTCCGACCGCTCGGAGCCATCCAACACCATCCCGAACCCGCCATTGATCACCTCACCCCATCCCACGCCTCCTCCATTATGAACCGAAACCCAGGTGGCACCGCGAAAGCCATCTCCAATAACATTTTGTATCGCCATGTCTGCGGTAAAGCGGGAACCATCGTAAATGTTGCTTGTTTCTCGGTAGGGCGAATCGGTACCCGAAACGTCGTGGTGGTCCCTTCCTAATATAATGGGGCCTATTTCTCCATTCGCGATGGCTTGATTGAACGCGGCGGCAATGCGCATACGTCCCTCGGCATCTGCGTACAGAATTCGGGCTTGTGAACCCACGACGAGGTTATTCTCTTTTGCGTTTTTTATCCATTGAATGTTATCTTCCAACTGCAATTTGATTTCTTCTGGCGCCTCGGTTACCATTGCTTCCAGCACCGCTTGCGCAATGCGGTCGGTTGTTTCAAGATCTATTGGATTCCCCGAAGCACAAACCCATCGAAAAGGCCCGAAGCCATAATCAAAACAAAAGGGTCCCAAAATATCCTGAACATAGGACGGATACTTAAACTCGGTTCCCTTCATTACTTCAGCCCCTGCGCGCGAGGCCTCGAGTAAAAACGCATTCCCATAATCGAAAAAATACGTGCCTCTTTCCGTGTGTTTGTTGACAATTTCTACATGCCTTCGTAACGATTCATACACTTTTTCTTTGAATTCTTCGGGCTTGTTGGCCATCCATGCGTTGGCTTCCTCGTATGAAAGCCCAACAGGGTAATAGCCTCCTGCAAACGGGTTATGCAAGGAGGTTTGGTCGGACCCCAAATCCACAAAAATACCTGCTTGATCGAACGCTTCCCATACTTCAATTACATTTCCCAAGTAAGCGATAGACACCACTTCACCCGAAGCAAGGGCTTGGCTCACTCTCTGGCACAAGGTTGGAATAACGGAAATCACTTCATCCACCCATCCTTGAGCGTGCCGTGTTTGAACCGCCTTTGGGTTCACCTCAGCCGTTACACTTACTACCCCAGCAATATTTCCTGCCTTGGGTTGCGCCCCGCTCATTCCCCCCAATCCTGCAGTTACAAACAGCTTCGTCTTAGCGTTTTTATCGCATTTGGCAAAACGCCGCAATGCGTTGAGCACAGTGATGGTCGTGCCGTGCACAATTCCCTGCGGACCAATGTACATATACGACCCCGCTGTCATTTGCCCGTATTGGGTTACACCCATCGCATTGAATTTTTCCCAATCGTCAGGTTGGCTGTAGTTGGGAATCATCATTCCGTTCGTTACCACCACCCTAGGAGCATTTCGATGCGAAGGGAACAAACCCATAGGATGCCCAGAATACATCACCAAGGTTTGTTCCTCGGTCATTTCCGAGAGGTACTGCATCGTGAGTAAATACTGCGCCCAATTTTGAAACACGGCCCCGTTGCCCCCGTAGGTAATCAACTCATGCGGATGTTGGGCCACCGCAGCATCGAGGTTGTTCTGGATCATCAACATGATGGCTTTAGCCTCCAAACATTTTCCTGGATATGCGTCGATTGGGCGCGCTTTCATGGCGTAATCCGGACGAAATCGATACATATAAATTCTTCCATAATCCATGAGTTCTTGGGCAAACTCCGGCGCTAGGGAAGCATGAAGCGCTTCGGGAAAATACCTTAAAGCATTCCGAATTGCCAGTTTCTTTTCCGCTAACGTAAGCATGTCCTTGCGTTTTGGGGCATGGTTCACCTCCGCGTCATAGCCTGGGTGCACCGGAAGTTGTTGCGGAATTCCTTGCCTGATTTGTTCTTGAAACGTCATAATCCTTGTGATTTTCCGATTAAAAATACCACGGGCACCTTTGAAATATCCCAAGCATGTTCGCGCCAATCAACCACGGTCATGGTTTGGATGCGTTGTTGAGGAAGCGTCAAATTTGCCGCGATGCAAAGTTCGGTGGTATCGGCCAATTCGTTGAGCAGGTCTTCCAGAACATTCATATTTCGAAACGGCGTATCCATAAAAAGATGGGTAATACCGGTTCGGCGGGTTTCCATTTCCATGGTTTTCATTCCACGAATGCGGTCTTTTCGTTCCTTCGGTAAATACCCATGAAATTGAAAAGATTGCCCTGAAAAACCGGAGGCCATCAAAGCTAATAGAAAAGAAGAAGGTCCTACTAAAGGATGCAGGTGAATTCCTTGGGTATGACAAAGTGCTACAAGGTCCGCACCAGGGTCGGCGATGCCGGGACAACCCGCCTCCGAGATAATACCTAAATCATTTCCTTGAATTACCTGCAGCAGCATCGCCATGAGGTCGTCTTTGGAACTGCGCTTATTCAGCATGAAAAAAGTAGATTCATCGATGGGAAAGGAACGGTCCAATTTTCGCAACAAACGTCTGGCCGATTTTAGATCTTCTACGGCGAAATAACGCAATTTTGCCACGATTTCACTCACGTGGTGCGGAAGGATGTCGCTGGTGCTTTCTCCGCCGAGCGTATTAGGAATCAAATACACGGAACCTTTCTTAATGCTCATGGGATAAGTCGTTGATTAGTGCTTCGGTGGCCGCATCCACTAAGGCCAATACCTGTTGAAAATCCTCCGTGTTTCCATAGTAAGGGTCGGGAACTTCTGCGGATTCATTCGGGTTCAAATGGTTCAGCAAAAGTGCTACTTTGTGGCGGTCGCTGTCTTGCTTTGCTAGGGATAGAACGTTGTCACGGTTGCGATGATCCATCACATATATGCGGTCAAAACGTTGAAAATCTGCTGAGGTAAACTGCCGTGCACGCAAGGAAGTCAAATCGATCCCTGCTTTTCGGGCGGTTTGAATCATGCGCGAATCCGGAGGTGAACCTGCGTGATCCTTCGCGGTGCCAGCAGAATCCACTTCCCACGGCAGTCCACGTTCCACGATTTTGTGCCGCAACATTCCTTCGGCAAGCGGGGAACGGCAGATATTTCCGAGGCAAACCATTAAAATGCGCATAAGCAAAAATACAACAAATTAAAGCAGCCAATCAGGCATTAACCTTCCTTCCTTTCCATTGAGGTGTAATAAAGGGCATGCATACAAGCAAGGAAAAAAAATACAGCGGCGAAAACCATTGAATCAAAGGAATAAGTAACCCTGCCCCCCAACGGTTAAACCGGAAACAATAGGGCGCGAAAACAGCCCAATCCACAAGGGATTTGAGCCCTAACAATATCCAGAATTGATGGTATTCTTGCTGGCACAACAAGATCAAGAGCCCTCCTAAAAAAACCGTAGCGAGGAGTCCTTGAATGATGCCAAGTAAATTGGCCAAAGGATCTTGCACCTTGCGGGTTTTGCTAATCCAGCGCAGCCGTTGTTGAAAAAATGAACGGATACCTTCCGTGGAAGGGGTAAAAACGGCCACACGAGCATCGGCGAGCAAGCGTATATCTCGTCCTGCTTTTCGAAAGGCACGTAAGGAAAAGAGATCATCACCGCTGGAAATGTGTTTGTGCTGTTCCCAGTCATGGACTTGCACATAGACCTCCCGATTCATTAACAAGTTGGCGCCGCTGCACAATACTGGACGAATGAAACCAAATAAGCCAGTATTAACGGCATGCATGCAAAGCACATCGACTTCTTGCCACGTATCCTTAGCCTTTTTTGAAACTAAAACTACGGGCAAAATCCAAAAATCGGCGGCCGGCAGGCGCTCCAAGGCGTTAAAATAATCTGGAGCGAACGAAACATCGGCATCCATGGTGAGGATCCACGTGGTTTGTGCATGTAGCAAACCCATTTGCAACGCCGCTTTTTTACCGGATTGGTCTTCAGGAAGTTCCACCATGCGGCAAGGAAAAGGGAATTGTTGCGCGGAAAGGAGAGCCATGCCATCGTCTTCCGAATGGTCGTTAACGAAAATCACTTCCTTTGGGGTAGCCTGTGCCTGCTGAAAACAGGCGATGAGCGGAGGTAAATGCATGGCCTCATTTCGAAAGGGAATAATCACCGTGAGGGCTTGAAGATCGATAAAACTTCCGCTGGGCTTCATGGCTTTCTTCCCATGGATTGCGCCACCCCCTAAAACAAGGATACTTAACATGATGCCGTAAACAATGATAAAAAGGACCATAACCAGTACAAAGAAAATAAATCTAACGAGGATGTGGGACGTTGAAAGGCGATTTACGACAAACACGAATTACACTCTTCCCAAGAAAACAAACCAAGCGCATTAATGCTTAGCTTTACCTTTCCTTTAATAAAGCAATGGCTGAAGATCGAATTATCCTTGGTATCGACCCTGGAACTACCGTTTTAGGGTACGGCCTGGTTCATGTGAAAGACGGCACCTTAAGCTTGGTGAATTTTGGGGTAGTTCAATTGCACAAACTAACGAATCACCCGGATAAACTAAAACGGATATTAGATCGTTTGAATGGACTCATCGAAGAATTCAAACCCAGCGAAATGGCGATCGAAGCCCCTTTTTTTGGTAAAAATGTGCAATCCATGTTGAAGTTAGGTCGCGCGCAGGGGGTGGCTATTGCGGCATGCTTGAACCGAAACATCCCATTCGAAGAGTATTCGCCAAGAAGAATTAAGCAGAGCATTACCGGAAAAGGGAACGCGTCGAAGGAACAAGTGGCTGCTATGCTCCAGCAAATCCTACAATTCAAGGAACTGCCGAAATATTTGGACGCTACGGATGGATTAGCCGTGGCAGTATGCCATTATTATTCCAAAGGAATGGGCGCACATAACTCCGCAAAAAGCAGCGGATGGAAAGCCTTTGTGAAGGACCAATCCCACCGAATAAAAAAACCATGAGGCAGGTTGTGCAAATTTATACCGACGGCTCTTCGCGCGGAAACCCAGGCCCGGGCGGATTTGGTATTGTGATGAAATTTGGCCAAAAGGAAAAAATCGTATCGAAAGGATTTCGATTAACAACGAACAACCGCATGGAATTGTGGGCAGTAATCCACGCCCTAGGGCTTTTAACAACCAATACATATCCTGTGCACATCTACTCTGATTCGAAATATGTGATTGAGTCCATCGAAAAAAAATGGGTTTGGAATTGGCAGAAAAAAGGATTCAAAGGGAAGAAGAACCCTGATTTATGGTTAAAATACCTGGAGTTACATCCCAAATTCAACCTGACCTTTCATTGGGTTAAAGGGCATGCCGGGCATCCAGAAAACGAACGTTGTGATCAGCTAGCTGTGGCTGCAGCAACCTCTGGGGAATTGGCCCTTGACGAGGGCTATGAAAATGGATCCGATTCGGGGTTATTTTTTTGACCCAATCACCGTCACAAAACCATGTGAATCTACCGGAGTTCCAGCAAGCATCGTACCCAGAATGTGGTAGAAATAAACACCGTCCGTTACCGGTTTACCCTCTTGTGTGGCCGCATCCCAAATTGCAAGACCGGTTTGATCTTTTATCGTATAAATCAAATCACCCCATCGATTGAAAATCTCAACTTGGTAGGTTTTGAAATAAAGTTCCGAAAACAACAATTCGTCGTTTATTCCGTCGCCGTTAGGCGTCACCACGTTGGGAATCGAAAGAATGGGGTCAATAACTGTCACCAACAATGAATACTGATCTTCACATCCTAAATTATCCTGCACGCTCAAGGTAATGGTATAAACGCCACTCATCGGTGACGAAAAGGTTTGCTGAGATCCATTGTTCAAACTGGCCAAGGTGTCATTGCCGACCGTCCATGTCCACGAAGTAATGGGATTCACCAAAAAGGTAGATAAATCGGTTAAGGTACTGATATGGTTTTGTTCAACAGAAGTAGGATTTGCAGAAAAATTAGCATTCAGCCCATCGTCAAAAACGGTCACAGAATCCAATACCGTGGTGATTTCACAACCTGCTTGGTTGATCAAGGTTACAGAAGCCACGTAGGTTCCTGGATTATTGTAATTATAGGTAAAGTTCATTTGGTTGTAGACAAATGTTCCGTCGCCCATGTTCCAAACAACGCTGTCGACATCTACCGGATTTTGTATCACAAAACCAGCCCCTTGGGCGCAAATGTTTCCATTTTGTAACGCCAAAGGATTTCCTTGAGGACCTGCAATTTCAACATAATCAAAAATGGTCGTGTCACCTTTGCAACCGTACTGATCCGTCACCTGCAAAAACAAATCAAAATTACCATTTACTACAAAGGTATTGCTCGGATTTTCCAAGCTTGAGTTGTTACCATCACCAAATTGCCAATTCCAGGCAGTTATATTCCCAACCGATTGCGAGGAATCCAGATAGCTAGCAAACAAGGGAGGACAATTGTACTGACCGTTTGCATTCAACACTGCTCCGGAGAAGCTGTAGGTAGGGATGGCGCGCGGTAAAGAAACGGTGATAGGTTGCATGAGCGTATCTTTACACCCATTGGAATCAATGGCCACTAGCGATAAATTAAAAGTGGTGCTGAACTGCGAGGCAGGAACATTTGGCGGAATGACCGAGAGGATGGATGTATCTTCGGTGTTCCCTACTTGCTGATTATTTACATACCACTCATACGTTAAATTTCCTACCCCTGTTGAGGTGTTAACCGTTTGATTGGTGTCCGGATAGCAAACGACCGACGGAAAGGTAAAGTTTGCGTTGGGTTTTGTTATCGTAATTGGAACCGTTGCTGGAGTGGATTCACAACCAAAGACGTCGTGTGCTACCATCGTAGCAAAATATACCCCATTGCCCACAAAGGTATGGTTGATGGGTTGGTTTACATTGTTGGTGGTTACCGAAGTATTATTGTCCGAAAAGGTGGTTACAAAATAGGACAAAGGCATTCCGTTCCCAACCGTCATGGAGTTATTGTTGAAGGTGACCGGGAAAGGAGAACAGCCGACTGCATCTTGCGCAGTAATTACCGGGAAAGGGACATTTAAAACACGCACGGGATGCATGATTTGAGCCGTACATCCGACACTGTTGGTTACCGTTAAGGTAATATTGAAGAGCCCTTGGGCAGTGTAGACATAAATTGGATTAGGACCCGTGGTGACCGTTTGTCCATTACCCATGGCATAAGACCACGAAGTTATCGGGTGAGGACTAGGTGGGTTGCTCCAAGAAGTACTTCCGCTTGTTAGAAATAAAGTGTCATTTCGGCATACTGAATCGTTGGAAAGGGTAAAGGCGGCTGAAATCTGTGAAATATGAATCGCTTTCGTGATACTGTCCGAACAACCGGTTGTGTAATTGTGAATCACCTGTTCCACGGTGTAGGAGCCATAACCGGCAAAACTGTGGGAAGTGTTTCCATGATTTACACCGTCTAATACCGCGTTTCCAATATTTGTATTTGGTGTACCATCGCCCCATTCCCAAGTCATAGAAACGTTATCCGGAAGCTCACCATGAATGGAATTATCCGTAAATGAAATATTTACAGGAAACCCTGCAGGGTTACATATCAACTGAGTAGAGGGCGTAAACTTGGCAATTGGCGCTAACACATAAACCGCCGAATCGATGGTAATGGAATCTTTACAACCTCGAAAATTAACCACCAATTGAACAGATATGTATCCTGTATCTTGGGTAAATTGATGGGTGGGGTTTTGCTGGGTTGAGGTCCCGTCTCCGAAATCCCAAAAATACGTGACTTCATTCGGTAGATGGGGTATGGTGATTACGGAAGTATTGGTGAAGGTAACATTTTGTCGGGCGCATGTAACCAACGGACTTACGGTAAAATTCACTGAATTGATGTCCCCCACGGTGATATAATCATTCATAAACAAGGTGTCGATGCAACCGGATTGAGAAGTCACCACCAAAGTAACGTCGTATAAGCCTGGATTAATTCCATAGGTTTGAGCTGGCGGATTTTGGCCTACAAAGGTTTGCCCGTTTCCGAAATTCCATTGCCAATTCACAATCGGGTTCGCAGGATTAGGAGAGGAAGAAGTATCGGTAAAGTGTACCACATGCGGGGCACATCCACCGGTTTCATCGGCTTCGAAACCGGCCGTAATATTCACAATATTGATGTAATTATTTTGGGTAGTAGATCCTGTACAACCCGAGGCGGTATTTACCGACAACGTTACCGAATATTGCCCTCCAGTAGTGTAAACTTGTGGTGGAGGAGTGGTTCCAGTGTAGGTCTGACCATTACCAAAATTCCAAGTGTAATTTCCTGCAACCCCGGTGGTGTTTACAAAAGTTACCGAGGAAGGAGCACAATTCGTAAGGGGATTGGCAGTAAAGGAAGGCGTGATGCTGTTTTGAATGGTGATTTGGTGCTGGGCGTTTCCGGAACAACCGGAACCGGTGTTTTGGGCTTGTAACGTTACGTTGTAAACCCCTGGCGCATTGAACGTAAAACTCGGGTTTTGCTGCGCGCTATTCCCTTGTCCTGCAAAATTCCAGTTCCATTGATTAGCTCCTGCCGTGGAGTTATCTTGAAAAGTAATAGCACTTCCTACACACCCCGTAGATGGTGCGGTGATTCCAGCTTGGAAATTGCTCACCACGATAGAATCCGTGAAGGCAGCAACACAACCGGTAGTCGTATTGGTTACCGTAAGCGTTACCCCATAAGTCCCAGCAGCATTGTAAGTTACGTTTGCGGGGGTTTGTAGGTTGGAGTTTTGCCCGTTTCCAAAATTCCAAGCGTAGGTAAAATTGGCGCCGCTTGAAGAGGTATTCGTAAATCCAACCGTGAGTGGCACCGTACAACCTAAACCGCTCACGCTAAAAGCCACGGTTGGCGCAGGAAGAATCGTGATATAATTGGGTTTTACTTCGGAATCTACCCCGCCTGTTGCATTGGTTACCACTAAGGTAACGGTATAGGTTCCCGGTGTGGTATAAACGTGCGAAGGATTGTTGGTGACAACCGTAACGCCATCGCCAAAATTCCAGGAATACTGGGTAATTGCCGGACCACCGTTGGTGGTAGAAGTAGAGGTAAAATTAATAGGTACTCCTGCACATGCGCTCAACGGAAGTGCGGTAAAGTTTGCTGTTGGTGCTTGAGCGTGCGCCAAGACGACACTCACAAGAAAGGATAGGGAAAGTAGGTTACGAATCATAATCGGGTCTTGGACAACAAAGCTAAGGAAAAAGTTGCTTGAATTTGGTAATGGAATTTATATTAAACCTGATTCTAATCTAAATTAAACAAGCTAACGAATTAAGTTAACAAATCCGTAATACTGTTCCCACTGATTTCCGTCTTGTCCACCATAACGCACGAGATAGGTATACACTCCGATAGGGCATTTAATTCCAAAGGGTAAATACCCATCCCAACCTCTGGAAAAATCATAGCTTTCAAAAATAATCTCACCCCAACGGTTGTAGATAACGAAATAATAATTTTGAGGAATAAATCCTGGCGAAAAAACCGGTTGGAAGGTTGTGTTTTCTTCCTCACCATCGGGCGTAAATGCATTGGGAATATAAAGGGAAATAGTATTTGTTACTTCAACCGTTTGCGTAGTTGTTTGGCTGCAACCTAAGAGATTTGTGGTGGTCAATTCCAAGGTATACACACCTTCTACCATGGGCAAATCCCAGGAAAATTCATTGGCATTATTCACAAAAATTTGTCCATTTATTTCCCATGTATACGTCTGATTCTGAGCGACATTATTGACAATTAATATCGTCGGGTCACTCAGTTCAACCTGTACGGGTTGTATGGAAAATACAGGACCAACCAAGGGCTCCACTCCCACTTGCGCAAATACAGGCGCCGAAGCACATCCGGTTGCTCCATAACCCGTTACCATGTAGGAATCGCTCACAATAGGGCAAATAGAATTTTGAGGTCCAAAAGTAGCCTCATCCTGCCATACGTAAGATTGCGCCCCTTGGGCGACGAGATTAACACATTGTCCTGCACAAATAAGCGTATCCATTGCCGTAATCACCGGAACAGGATCCACCACCAGGTTTAAAATGGCTGTGGAGTCACACCCTGAAATGTTTTGAAAGCTTCCCGTATAAATGCCAGAAGTGTTGAGGATCTGGCCATTGAACAAAATGCTGGAGTCAGCGCAAATTTGAGCCGACAACAGCACTGTATCTGGTTGAAAGTGAAAAACCTGTATGCTGTCGATGAATGAACACCCATGAACGTCCATTGCTGTCACCGCATAAATGCCGTCGTTAATCAACCATGCACTGTTTCCTTGATTTCCGTTCGACCATGCATAACTCACATAACTAGGTGGAGCAATAAGTTGGGTAGAATCGCCAACACAATGCCACAAATCGGAACCGAGATGGAAAGTATCTGGCACCGTCGACACCATGACCGAATCACGGGCAAAACCACAACCACTGGGCACATCCAACCAGTAAATACCGGGTACATTTACAACAAGGTTCGGACCTGTAGATCCATTACTCCAGGCATACGAGGGGTAAATGGTGTCTGGGGCCAAGGTCAAACTCGTACCGGGACAAAAAAGGGTATCTGGACCTAAATTTACAGCTCCCGGAGGACCTGGGGGAAGATAATTCGCTTGCAAAATGCCGCTTGCTCCAGGTTGAGCACCGTGGGGTGTTCCGGCGCAAGCTGGTCCAACATGCAATACAGTACCTGAGAGCCCGCCATTGAGTTGTGGAGTCACATTTGGAGGTAAAAGGCCTTGCTGAAAAACAATTGCAC
>RFQF01000038.1 GCA_009925805.1 Flavobacteriia bacterium
TATTGGTAGGCAATGGTGTTGGAGCGGGACTTGCGATTCTCTTGCTCACGCTCATTCTTAAACTGATTCTCATGCCGATCCAATGGAAAATGTTCGTTTCCTCCGTGAAAATGAAAATATTAAAACCCCAAATTGAAAAAATCAACGAGAAATTCCCCAAAAAGGAACAGGCGATGGAAAAACAAACTGCCATGATGGGCTTATACCGAGATTCGGGCGCTAGTCCGCTTTCGGGTTGTATTCCAATGCTCATACAGATGCCCATACTGCTCGCTGTTTTTCGATTCTTCCCCGCCAATTTCGACCTACGTCAACAACCGTTCTTATGGGCCGAGGATCTTTCCTCGTTTGACTCGATATGGGACTTTGGGTTTAACCTGTGGCCCTATGGAGACCACATGAGCTTGTTCACCCTCTTGATGTCTGGCACCACCCTCATTTACACGTACATGAATTCAGGAAATATGCAGCAACCCACGCAACCGGGCATGCCCGATATGCGCATCATTATGTACATCTTCCCCGTCTTAATGATTTTCTTTTTCAACGATTATGCTGCTGGTTTGAGCTACTATTATTTTATCTCTACCCTTATCACGATTTTACTCATGTTTGCTATCAAACGGTTCTTTGTAGATGAAGAAAAACTACGCGTAAAAATGGAGGAACGCAGCGCAAAAGCCACCGCTAATCCAAGAAAAAAATCGAAATTCCAAGAACGCTTGGAAGAAATGCAGCGCAAAGCCAACGAAGCACAAAAAAACCCTAAACGCAAATAACATGAAGTTCTTCATTGATACCGCCAACTTACAGGAAATTCAAGAGGCCTATGAAATGGGAATCCTGGATGGAGTCACGACCAATCCCTCCCTCATGGCGAAAGAAGGAATAACGGGTTACAATAACATCTTGAATCATTATGTAAAAATTTGTCAAATCGTAGATGGACCGGTCAGTGCAGAGGTGATTTCTACGGAGTTTCAAGGGATGTTGGAAGAAGGACAAGCTCTTTTTGATTTACACCCCAACATTGTGGTTAAAATCCCCATGATTCCCGAAGGAATTAAAGCCATACGCGCTTTTTCCGATAAGAATATCCCCACCAATTGCACCTTAGTTTTCTCTGCTGGCCAAGCACTGTTGGCTGCCAAAGCGGGAGCCACATACATATCACCTTTCTTGGGGCGCCTGGACGATGTTTCCTCGGACGGTTTAGATTTAATCAGCCAAATTCGTGCAATCTATGATAATTACGACTTTGACACCCAAATTCTAGCCGCCTCCGTTCGTCATCCGATGCATATCGTGCATTGTGCCACCCTAGGAGCCGATGTAATGACTGCTCCTTTGAGTGCCATTAAAGCGTTAGCAAAACATCCATTAACCGATATCGGATTACAACAATTTCTTGCGGATCACGCGAAAGGAAACGCATAATGCTCAACCCTGAGGAACGAAAAGCCTTTAATTCCGAATTCTGGGGAGAATTCAGGTTAATGATGCGACGCCATAATTCAAAGGAACAACGGGGCATTAATTGGCTCCATTATCCCACCCATATTAAGCATGTTTATTTGCGTATGCATTGCGATAATCTTGGAAGTGCCATTCGCTTGGATTTTCAATTCAAAGACGCCTCCATTCGCGAAATTGTTTGGGAACAAATGACGGAATTGAAAGCAGTACTAGAACAAGCCATGGGGAACGATGGAATTTGGACAAGAAATATCTCGGCCCCAGAAGGATTCCTATTCGACCGCATTGAATGGCGCAACGATGCCCTGAATTATTACCAAAAAGAGCAATGGCCTGCAATACATGCATGGCTCAAGGAGAAACTTTTAGCCTTCCATCGATTCTACCTAGAATTCAGCGAGGTGCTTATTCTTTTGGTAGATTAACGTACCTTTGCCCCATGCGTTGGTTGCTATTCCTCCCCTTGTTTTTCTTGCATACTCTTTGGGGACAAGGGACCGTAGTATTTAGCGAGAATTTCCAATCTGGAATACCCGCAAGTTTCACGTTGTTAAATCTTGACCAAAACACGCCCAATGCTCAGGTGGCAGAATTCACGAATGCGTGGATATCCGTCACCGACCCAAACAATGCTTCTGATACCGTAGCGGCTGCAACTTCGTTTTTTACTTCCCCTGACACAGCCAATCGATGGCTTATTACGCCTCCCATATCGTTGGGAGCCTATGGCAATTACTTGACCTGGATGAGTAAATCTCAGGATGCCTCCTACCCGGATAGCTACCTGGTTCTACTTTCGACCACGGATAATCAAACCAGCAGTTTTACGGATACCTTAGCCTTTGTAGTTGGAGAAAATCCCTCATGGACAACACGCCAGGTGAATTTAACCGGTCAAGGATATAATAATCAAACGGTACGAATTGGCTTTGTTTTACGGAGTTTTGACGCTTTTAAATTGTATTTGAACAATCTAGAGGTCCGCACCTTGGATAATACCTCTATACTCGATTTAACACTTAACCGATTTCAAGGGTATCCTAATCCCACCAACGATTACCTCATGCTTAAAAACAAGCCTGAAAATCTACCGGTGATGCTCTACGACCTTCAAGGAACTCTCTTGGATATTACCTATGGAAACATGCTTTCGTTACTCCCTTATGCTCGGGGTACCTACATCATAACATGCGAAGGTTTCCTGCCGATTCGCATTCAAAAAAACTGATTTACCAAGCGATGGAATAGGACGAAAGTTCCTGTTTCAAGGCTTCGATGTTACGCTTGAAGGTCTCCGTTTCCGCGTTGGCCGAAAAACGATGGGACTCCATTTTTCGAATGGTCTCGATCTTGCCCATGATTTCCTGAGTTTCTGAAGAAAATACACTCGGGCATAGCCGTTCCCATACAAACCTAACCGCTTGTTCGTTGGGATGCACTCCATCCGCCTCAAAAAACCGGTAATCCCGCAATTCATCCATCACCATCTCATACGACGGATAATACTGCACCTGGGGAAATGAATCCACCATGGCGTGACACCATTCCATCAAGCGGGCCTTACTCCTCGAATTCTCCACAAAACCGTCCCGTAAATGCCTTACAGGACTCACCGTTAATACGATTTTAAGCGCAGGATTGAACCCTTGCAATTGCACCAATAGCGCTTCAAATACACTGCCCATGGCCTCAACCGTAAGAAGCCGTTTGTCAAAATAGGATGCAGGTACTTTGTGGCAATTTGCCACCAAGGCACCCGTGGATTTAAGAAAGTAGGCCCAAGAGGAACCCACCGTAAAGAAAAGGACATTGGTGGCTTTAAGCCTTAAATGATGTTCCGTACGTAATTGTTCAAGTTCCTGAAGGAGTACGGATTGGCTTTTTGCTTGGAGGTGATGGGCCGTTTCCCAAGCAAAAAAAACGCCTTGTTGCTCATGTACCGTAAATTCCAACGATAAATCCATCGCATAGCGCAATTCTTCCATCACAGAAATTGGATTGTACAACGTACCGAAAGGCGAGGACCAAGCGTGAAAACCATAGCGGCGAAACTTTTGGAACATAGCCTCCGAAAAACAGCTTCCAACCAATCCAAATCGGGTAGAAAAATCGCAGTTACCGAACAAGGTCGGAGTTGGCACGGTGGTAAAAAAATCGCGGTGCTCCACTACCCTATTAAAATTTGAGCTTGTTGGATTGCTTCAGGTTTGATTTCTGCTCCACTAAGTAAGCGGGCAATTTCAACCACTTGTTCCTCTTGGGTTAATGGATTTACCCGCGTTAACGTTCGTCCTTGATCTTCCACTTTAACGACCTTAAAATGATTAATCGCCTTAGCGGCCACTTGGGGAAGGTGGGTAATGGCTAACAATTGTCGGTCTTTCCCCATTTCCCGAAGCAGAACTCCCATGCGGTCGGCCACGTCGCCCGAAACGCCGGTATCAATTTCATCGAATAAAATGCAGGGAAGATTCATGCGCTTCGAAATGAGTTGTTGTAACAACAGCATAACACGGGAAAGTTCCCCGCCGCTCGCTGCTTTATGCATCGGAGTGAGTTCCATTCCTTGATTGGCCGAAAAAAGCAGTTCAAGGTCAACCATTCCCCGCTCGTTGAGCGATTCAGTATCCGTCAGTTTAAAATGAATTCGAGCATCCTTGAGTTTTAACCCGCTAAAACCTTCTTTCAGCTCCGAACCAACTTGGGCAGCATAGGCTCTTCTTAATGAATTCAAGGCCTTTGCTTTTTCTATGAGCCCCTGTTCTTCTTGGTTCATTTTCGTCTCCAAATCCTGGATTTCTTGTGTTACTTGATGTAAGGCCGAACTCCTTTCGGAAAGCTCATCCTTCAGTAAAAGTAAAGCGGATTGGTTGGTTAATCGGTGTTTATTGAGAAGGCGATTAAATTCATCGACCCGCGATAGGATTTCTTGGGTATCCAAGGTATCATCGAGTAATGCTTCTTTTTTGGAGGTGGCTTCGTAACCTATTTCCTGCAATCGAGGAAGGATCTCCAGCATAATTTCTTTCAAATGCGAAAAGGCTGGATCGCGCTCAGCGGTTTTTTGCAACTTCGCATTAAGGCTTTGTAAGGTAGCCATAGTCTCTCCTTCGGCACAATGAATGAGGGCCTCCAAAAGTTCGATTAATGCTTGTTTTTGTTCCTGCCGCGACAAGGATAGCGCTAGTTCTTCGTAATTAGTACGCTCCAAACGCAAGGCTTCGAGTTCATTCAGCAGAAAGGCATCATAGTCCTGTTTCGACAACCATAGGGCTTGTTGCTCCTGTAAGGAGGAAAGTTGGGTTTTATGTTGGAGGAATATTGCGAAATGGGTTTGGAAATCCTGGTATAACGCGGAAGTTCCCGCCAAGGCATCTAAAAGTTGTAATTGATAATTTTTGTCCTTTAATTCCAGTGTATTGTATTGGGAGTGTATCACCAGGAGGTTATTCATCACCGATTTCATATCCTGAAGACTTACCGGCGTGTCGTTTATGAAGGCTCTGGAGCGACCATCGCTTTGAATTTCTCGACGCACCACAAGTTCTGACCATACCTCCAACCCTAAGTCCTGCAGCTTGTTATGGGTTGCTTCATTCAACGAGAAGACTGCTTCCACAGTGCTCCGATTGGATTCAGGGCCAATTAATGAAAAGTCGGCACGATCACCTCTGAGCAGTCCAAGAGCGCCTAGAAGAATGGATTTACCCGAACCTGTTTCTCCCGTGATGGCTGTAAAACCGGCATGAAAATCCAACTCCAGCGCATCGATTAGCACAAAATTTCGTACTGCCAGCTTTCGCAACATTTACTGAAGAATTTCCTGATATTTAGAAGAGTTGGAGGGGTCCAAACGCTTTAGCAGGGTTACAAAATCGGTTTTTTCTTTCACCTCCGAATCCGAAAGGATGCTCTTGAGTTCATCCCGTTTACACAGCAAGTAATTGACGACATTCGGGGAATTTGGACGCACTTGCACCACAGTATTCAATTTCGAAAGCGCATCATACAAGGCTTTTTTACCCTTTACTTTGTCTTCATACATTTGATCCATTCCGTTTCGGTGATAGGCATAATTACAGTCGCGAAGGGGTTCAAAAGCAGCCTGTAGGATGTTATCCACGAGCCAAAACCGATTACGTTTCCCTTGTTCACTGGATTTCCATCCAGAAAAACCCGAATTTTGAGCATTGGATACAATTTGCTGGCATTCATTAAAATACTTACTTCCCCCTTTGCTTGAGAACGAGTCATAATCCATTCCCAAAATAAAATAGGCATAATAGGCCATAATGGAAGACAGATTATCCCTGAATTGATTCGGCGTATAGGTTACTAAGGTATTTCGGGAATAACTAAAGGCCAAGTCTTCATCTCGAAAATTGAATAAAAGCGTATTGTAATTTGAATTGAACACGGGGCGAGTAGCCTGAATCTGAATGGCTCCGACATAGGTCCCGGAACTCGGTATTTTATTGATTTGAAGCTGAATAGCACAATTGATGCGTTCCTCCGCAGTGAAACGATCTTTCGTCCATTGGGTATTATTCATTAAATCCGTAAGGACCAATTCCAGTTCTTTGAAAATGTCCAATTCCGTAGAATTCACTTCCAGACTAGCTTCTTTAATGATGGAAATCTTGCAGTTCAATTCTTGCGCGCTGATAAGAAATCCAACGAAACAATATAAAGCAACGAAAAAACAACGACTCATCGGTTATTGATTATGTAATCTACAATTTCCTTTGCCAAGCTTGTTTTCGATGCTAACGGAAACGCAAGGTCTTGACCGGCTTGGTCGAAAATACGAATTTTATTGGTATCCTCGTTGAATCCAACGCCCTTTTCGCCTAAAACATTTAAGATAACTGCGTTCAGATTTTTCTTTTGAAGCTTTTCCAAAGCATACGCCTCACCCAAGCTGGTTTCCAGGGCAAATCCAACGAGATATTGCGTGGTTAATTTATGATTACCCGCCCAGGCTAAAGAATCTTCGGTCTTTTCCAATGTCAGGGTTAACGGTTCTTCGGTCTTTTTAAGTTTCTCTTTTACTACCTGGGAGGGCCGATAATCGGCAACTGCGGCAGCAAAAACTCCAAGGTCCATCGAAGGCCAATGCCTTTTCGTTTGTTCAAACAATTCTTGGGCGGTGTTTATTGAAACCAATTCCACCAATGGGTGCTGCAAAGTTAACGGGGTGGGTCCTGAAATCAAGGTTACGCTGGCTCCTTCATCGGCCAAGGCACGCGCAATGGCATACCCCATTTTTCCCGAGGAACGATTACCCAGGAAACGCACTGCATCAATGGATTCATAGGTAGGACCAGCGGTAACAAGCGCTTTTTGGCCTTTCAATCTTAGCGTTGCTTGGGTTCCCTGAAGAATCACTTTTGCCAGTGTTTCGGGTTCAGGCATGCGTCCCTCACCGACCATCCCGCTCGCTAATTCTCCAAATTCTGGGGGAATAATCGTTACGCCGTCTTGGTTTAAAATCTCCAAATTGCGTTTTACCGTTGGATGTTGGAACATTTCTAAATCCATGGCAGGAGCAATTAAGGTGTGCTTTCGCATGGAAAAATAGGTAGCTAGCAGAAAATTATCGCAAGAGCCTTGGGCCATTTTGGCTAAGGTATTGGCTGTACAAGGGGAAATTAGCAGCAAATCGGCCCATTCTGCGTATTGGACATGGTTTTTCCATTGGCCGGTTTTTTTGTCCCAGAAATCGATGGCTACCTCGTTTTTGGATAGCGTGGACAGCACTAACGGGCTAACAAAATCTACCGAATCGGGTGTCATGATGACTTTTACCTCATGCCCTTGTTGAACGAGTAAACGCACCAACAGGGGAATTTTGTAAGCGGCAATTCCAGCGGTAACTCCGATAAGAATTTGCATGTTTTCGAAGGGTTACTCCGAATCAGGATTTCGGAGATACACTTTATCTTCTAGCATTTCCTGCATGGCCAATGCTGTAGATTTGGGTAATTTTTCGTAATGTTTGGAAATTTCTATTTGCTCACGGTTTTCGTAAACCTCTTCGAGCGAATCCGTAGTGGTTGCGAACTCTTGCAATTTTTGAACAAGTTCCTCTTTTAAATGCGTACTAATTTGGTTGGAACGCTTGGAAACCGCTACAATTGACTGATACAGGTTTCCTGTTTTAACTTCCAACTCAATAACATCGCGGGTAATGGTTGACTTTTCGGCGTTAAGGTTTTTGTAACTCATTGATTTTACTTAAAATTCATAATCCTTTTCCAACGGCTTCAACAATAACTTCAACGAAGAAAGATAGGAGGAGCTTGGAAAATCAGCTACGAAGGTACGATATCTTTGCAAAGTTTCCTCAATTCGTTCCTTTTTTTTGCTTTCGATACTGTTTTCTGCTAAAAAGTAAGCGTTTTTGATACTTGCCATACGTACTTCTTCTTCGTGAATGGAAAGGGGGAATTTTTCCATAAATAAATCCGCATAACTCACGGCTGCCTTGTAGTTCCCGGTTTTGTCGTAGAGCATTACTTTGTTGTAGTCTTTAAATTCGAGTTTATAGGCAAGGTCATCAATAATTTTGTTGCACGAATCAATCAACGGAGAGGTTGGATATTTATCTACAAAAGCTTGAACTGCATTAAGCGCCTCGTAGGTTTCGGTTTGATCCAGGGACCATTTAGGGGAATTATTTACACTGCACATAGCCGTTAAAAACAATGCTTCTTCGTTGTTTAAGGAATAAGGAAACCTTTGTATATATGATCCAAAAAAATATCCAGCCATGTAATAATCTGCTTTCGCATAATAGCTTTTAGCCATTAAAAAATAGGACACCTCCCCTTCCTTCGTTTTAGGAGCGTGCTGATATACTTGTTCGAAAAGTACGATCGCTTTTTCGTACGCCCGTTTTGAATCGTCCTGATACAATGAATTAGCCATGGAAAATTTCTGATCGTAATCATCGCTTTTTACTACCTTGTTGTAGGGGGAACAAGCCAATAACATAAAAAAGACTCCCAAAACAAACGCTACTTTCATACTTATTTTATTCTCAAACTTCGCCCAATCACCAAGGTGGAGGTCAAAGTTATTCCATTTAGTTTGCATAAAGTCCCAACAGTCGTATTATATTTCCGTGCAATTTTCGACAGGGTATCTCCGGACCGAATTTGGTGATATTTTTTTTGAGCGGTTTTAATAGCGGGCCGTACCACCGTAGGTGCAATCACGGAGGCAACCGAACTTTCAACGGTCTGAGAATACTGTTGGTAGGCTACTTGTTCCGAAGATAGCACCTCCACTTCTTCACTTGGCTTTGCCCCGGGACGAAACAGTTCTTTATGGAGAAACAAGTTCTCTTTCCTTAACGTAAGATGTTCAAAATCAATAATTTCTTCTGGATTCATTGGCTCCTCGTAAAAACGTACTTCCATGTGCAAATGCGGTCCAGTAGACCTGCCTGTATTTCCTCCTAACGCAATTGGTTGACCCACTTTTACCCATTGGTTTGGAGCGACCAAAAACTTACTTAAGTGCGCATAGAAGGTTTCCAAACTGTTGTAGTGCCTAAGAATCACCAGATTTCCAAATCCGCCGCTGTTGTACTTGGCATATCGCACCTTTCCTGAAAAAACCGCATAGATCGTATCCCCAACGTTTAAATCCAAATCAATTCCGTTGTGGTATCTTCCGCTTCGTGGCCCGTAATGTGAGTTCACCTTGATTTTCTTCATGGGAAAGCAAAAATCCAACTGACTATCCGTGCCATATTCGTTCAAGCATAACCAAATAGTATCCTTCATGCGTGTTAGATCATTGGATTCGGTAAAAACTGTCTCATTCGACCATGATTGAGTGATTGGCGGATTATACGTGCTCACAATCGCATGAATTCGAGGATTCAACACCCCGGTAAATGAAGGATCATTGGCCAAGGTCCAAGTGTGATCTTCATGTAAAATAAGGGTTCCTTTTTCCGTGTTGATGGTATCCAAGAAGGGTTGAGCAAAAAAACCCAACGGAAGGAACAGTATTCCAAGGATTACGCGGTGTAATAACATGGGCATCTGGTCAAAGATACCATAAAATTTCTACAATTCCCGAACCGAAGTGATGGTGATGTTAAAGAAAACTCGCTCATTGGGCTGAACCAGATTACCGTATCCTTGACTACCATAAGCTTGTTCCGGCGACAAAAGCGCAAAGATGTGTTGATTTGGACGGGCGTTTTTAAGCAAAAAGCGCAATCCTGGAACCACGTTTTTTTGTCCAGGTATGTACGAGAGGGTGAGGTGCTTTCGGTAGGTATTTTGCACGTTGGGATTCGATTTGCAACTAGCAATAGCCTGATAAAAAATTTCCTTATCCTGCGTACCATCCAATGGATGCGGTTTTCCTTTGTCAAAAACCCAGTATTTAATTCCGTTAGCATCCCCGTCAGGGCTTACTTTGGCAAGCACTTTAACATACAACCAAACCTCAGAATTTGGCGGTACGATATTTTTAATTCCCGTATTTCCATATGCCATGGAGGCAGGAATTACTATTTTAGCAAAATCCCCTACGTGCAAATGCTTTAACCCAAGGTCCCACCCTTTTATTTGCATATTATAGCCAACTAAGTAGGGAATAAAAGGTAATTTAACCCGGTTATTTCCATCGATTATTTTTCCATCAGGGAGTGTTAAGCGGTAGGAAAGCAAACACACGTCACCGTCTTGAAGGCTTGGGATGGTTTTAAACGGCGCATCAATCCATTCCACTTTCAATCCTCCTTCAACTACTTTTTTTTCTTTGATATTCTTTGCATCAAATTCCTTGATGGGATTATCCTCATCCTTCTTTGGAGGTTGCTCGGAGTTGGGTTGTTTATGAACAGGTGGCTTTCCCTCGGAAGCAGGTTTCTGAGAGCACCCCAAAATTAAACTCACACAAAGTGGAATTACGTATCGAATGTTCATTGGACATCCATTAGTTCAACATCTAACAATAAAATGGACAAGGGGGGAATTTTATCCAAATCCCCAACCAAGCCATGGGCTAAGTGACTCGGAAGGATCAGCTTAGCTTTCTCGCCTTTTCGCATCAGTTTTAACGCTTCGTTTAATCCAGACTCCCGATCGTTATGGTCAATGGGAATTTCCTCAAAAAAAGCCGAATCCGTTTCGTAGCAAACCCGACCATCGAGCAATGAAATTTTCACAATGGCTAGCGCCGTTTTTCCTGGAATCCCTGGAGGATTTTTGGGAACCGACCTTACGATTTGATAGCGTAAACCGGAGGAGGTCATGGACATGGATAATTCCTTGTGATGTTCCAAATAAACACCAATTTTCAATTGTTCGCGTTCATTGATTTCCTTTTGATAGGATACAGAATGGTTGTTCGACCATTCGGGAACCGAAGAAGGTTTAGATGCTTCTTTACACGAAAGGATCAAGCATAAAAGTGCCCAAAAAAGGAAATGCATCGGCAATTAAAAAAGTTCATGGATTAAACTCAATAACTTGGTGATGGTTACGTCCATCGTATGCTCAGAATATCCCCCTGCTGCATAGTGATGTCCCCCACCGTTGAAATGATTTTTTGCGAAATTATTGACGTAAACTTCATCTTTTGAGCGAAAAGACATTTTAATTCCGTTGCTTTTCTCTTGAATCAACACACCTGCTTTGATACCTTCAATCGACAGAATGGTATTCACAAGGCCTTCAGTATCCCCGGATTGATAATTAAAGCGTTGGAGTTCTTCCTGCGTGAGCGCGATGTAACCTACCGGCAAGGCAGATGGATGTTGATTTAGCAAGATTAATTTCTCACTCACCGCAAAGCCTCGTAATTTAAGCTGATCTACACGGTTATGATCGAAGACTGCCTGGTGAATTTTCCAAGGTTCCGTGCCATAACCGATCAATGAGGCTACAATACGGTGGGTATTGGCATTTACCGAAGGGAAACGAAAAGATCCTGTATCGGTCATGATACCCAAGTATAGGGCCCGTGCTGCGTTCGCTTGAAGGGCTAAGAGCAGCTCCATGGATTCAAAACACTCGTACAGTAACTGGCAGGTAGACGAACATTGTACTTCAGAAATTAAGATGTCGGCAAAATCCTCGGGATGCGTGTGATGATCGATGAGTACTTTCGTTCCGGAAAAATTTTCAACCAGCGTTTGCATTTCACCTACGCGACTTACCGCGTTAAAATCCAAACCAATAAAACAATCTGCACTTTGGAATCGTTCCGCAACAAGCTCGGGTTGCTCACTGAAATAGCGACAATCTGTCGCCTGCAAGAATGGCTCAAGGTTCTTTGCGGGAGGGTCGGGCAACACCACTTCAACGCTGCGCCCTAAATTTTTCAGTAAAAAATACAATCCTGAAACACTACCCACCGCATCACCGTCGGGTGATTTATGGGCTGTAATCAAAAATTTACGGTGACTAAGAAAGAGTTCTTTAAGAGCTACAAGCGGTTGGTGCATGCTCAAAATTACTCCTTTTTCTGCATTTGCGCGTCTTCCTTCGCATCCTGTTCCATGATTTTTGGAGCATCCTTTTTGTTTTGAAGGTTGTCCAATAAATCCTCAATTTGCGACATCGAGAGGCTCTTAGCGATAATTTTTTTGTCTTTATCCAAGATGAAAACCTTTGGCGTAGAGAAAACATCGTAGGTGGTTTGGTAATTCAAAGACTCCAAGGTGGTGGGTTTTCCTGGTTCTCCGGGGTAAAGCGGAACCAAAGATTCCGGTTTTTCTTTCGCGGTCTGGTATAATTTATCCGTTACTGCTACATTTATAAAGTTCAATTTATTATCGCGAATGAACTTCTTCCAAGATTCGAAATCTTTCCCGATGGCTTTACCCACCGCGTAAACTTCTACCTTTCTCGCTTTCATCTTTTCTTGATAGAGCTTTGCTAATTTAGGGGTAATGGTTTTACAATGACCGCATTCCGGATCCCAGAAGTACAAAATCGTATATTCGGCAGGCAAGGTATGTAAGTTAATCCACTTGGTGTCCGAAGTATCTTTGAGAATTAGGTTTGGTGCCTTTTCGCCAAGACAAATGGCTAATTTTTTGTCCAAATCTTTGCACAGTTCTTCATACTTCGATTCATCTACCCAAAAGGAAGGGTGTTTACCTTCGGCGTTTTTCGAACAATAGTAACGATCTAACATGTGATAATATACTTTGTCCATACCCATTTGTTGGCTTTTACCAAAGGTTTGAGCAATCCATCCGACACAATATTCAAAAGTTCTTGTTTTCGGGTTTAACTTATCACAAAATTGAAAAGCGTGATAAATTACGGTATCCCAATGTTGGATCATCATGTTTTTACTGAAATAATACTCCAATTTATTATGAAAAATGGGGTTGTTGACCAATCGTTCATCCATTAGGTCGACATTATCCCAATAATGGGATTGAAAGTAACGGAATTGAAAGCTGGAATCCGTAATTCTTCCTTTTTCATTCTTCGGGGCGTCAGGGATGATTACATCAATCGACATTTTCACAATTTTCGACACCAATTTGCCTGGATTTTTTGCGATAAGATCTTTTTGGTACGCAAGTACTTCCTTGTTAATGGCGTCAATTTTTTCTCCCAATTCTTTATACTCTTTATCTCCCGACTTAAACTTACTTCGCTCTTCTCCCAACTTCCCAGCTGCAGTTTTCTTTTCGGTTATATAGTTCACGTAAGGAATAAAAACTTTGTTTTCCTCGGATTTTTTGATCACCAAATTTTTGTTGAATTCCAACCCTGTTGTACCCGAGGTTTCCAACCAGAGTTCTTCGTTATTGTAGATAAATTCAAAGTATTGTTGTCCCGGAAGTAACAATCCTAAAATTCCAGGCTTTTGTTTTGCTCCGTTGAAAACCACTTCACCGTTTTTCATCATAGCGGTATCAGCGTAGTAAAGTCCTTTTCCGAAATACTTGATAAGGTTCACGACGGTGTCTTTTTGACCGGTCACCTTAATCCGAATTTTCTGTGCATTCAGGGTATTGAATGAAAAAGCAAAAAACAAAAAAACGAGAGCAATGGAGCGTACTGGATAATTCATAGGTTTACTTTTTTTGTAAAATTGAAATTTTTTGTGCGAGCTGAAAACACCTTTAACAAATTTT
>RFQF01000039.1 GCA_009925805.1 Flavobacteriia bacterium
TGCTTACCTTTGGTGAAATTTATTTTCATGAAATCATTCCTATTCTTCAGTATTTTTTTACCCCTTTTTACGTTGGCACAAGCAAGCTACAATGGATCTGAAATAGGCTTGGAAGTCTTCGCAGGTGCTTCAAATCTTGGAGGTTCCGTCGGAGGGGATCTAAAATATGCCGCCATCCTCAACGAACAATGGGCGGTCGGTCCTTCGTTTCGGTATCAACGTACCTGGTCAAATAATTACGGTCAAAAAATGGGGTTTTCTGTTTACGGAGGTGGAGTTTACGCCCATTACCGCATCCAAAACACCTTATTTCTCGGAGGGGAATTTGAATTTTTACGAAGTCCTTTCAATTTTATTAACATGAACTATTCTACTCGTAATTGGGCGCCTACCCTCTTTCTTGGTGGAGGTTTTTCACGCGAGTTTAACGGTAAAATTCGGGTCAACGGTGGGATTTTTTACGATGTAATTAACGCCGCTAACAGTCCCTTTAGATCCAGTTATTCCATTCGAATTAAAAACGAACTTGGACAGGTCGTTCGTATCTTGCCTATTATTTATCGTATTACCTTTTTCTTTCCACTTGGTACTTCAAAAGGATGAAAATAGGTATTGTACTTTATCCCACCTTTGGTGGAAGCGGTGTTGTAGCCACCGAGCTTGGAAAGGCCCTTGCAAAAAAAGGACACGAAATTCATTTTATCACTTACTCCCAACCGGTGCGACTTGGTCGATTTCGGGAGAACATCTTTTACCACGAGGTTTCTGTTTCCGACTATCCGCTTTTTGAATTCCAACCCTATGAAACCACTTTAGCCTCGAAGATTTATGATGTTGTCAAATACGAAGGCCTGGACATTTTACATGTACATTATGCCATCCCTCATGCATCCTCAGCGTTCATGGCACAACAAATCTTATCCGAAGAAGGCATCAATATCCCGTTTGTCACCACCTTGCACGGAACGGATATTACCTTGATTGGAAAGGACCCATCGTTTGTCCCGGTGGTCCAGTTCTGCATAAACGCTTCGAACGCGGTTACGGCCGTATCTGAAAGCCTAAAAGTCGAAACGCTTCGGCATTTCAACCTCCAGAAAGACATCCACGTAGTTCCGAATTTCATCGAAACAGACCTCGAAATTACGGAGGCACCGGCATCGGTTCGAAAGGCATATGCCTCGCTAGAGGAACCGATACTTTGCCACATTTCTAATTTCCGAAAAGTAAAGCGCGTGGAGGACGTTATTCGGGTTTTTGACTTGGTAAATAAAAGCCTTCCCTCCAAATTGTTGATGGTGGGTGATGGTCCGGACCGTTATGCCTGCGAACAACTTTGTCGTACGTTGGGGTTGTGCGACCGCATCATTTTCTTAGGGAAACTTCGAGATACACGGCATGTATTGGAAATTGCAGATGTTTTCATTCTTCCCTCAGAAACCGAAAGTTTTGGGTTAGCGGCACTCGAAGCCATGGCGGTAGGGGTACCGGTAATTTCAAGCAACACGGGTGGAATCCCGGAGGTAAATGTGCACGGATATTCCGGTTTTCTTTCCGAAGTAGGCGCGGTGGAATCCATGGCATCCAATTGCCTGCTGCTCCTGGATCCACGCAACAAAGAACGCTATCGTAAACAAGCCTACGAACAAGCAAAAAAATTTAACTTGGATCGCATCGTGCCGCTTTACGAAGAAATTTATCATACTTTAGTTCCTTTAAAATAATTCCTATGAACATTGGAGTATTACTCTCAGGATGTGGCGTTTACGACGGCGCAGAAGTTCAAGAAGCCGTATTAACATTGTTGGCTATCGACGAGCTGGGTTGGAATGCCGTCTGTATTTCCTTGGACCTTCCTCAGCACCATGTGGTAAATCACTTAAACGGAGAACCCATGCACGAATCGCGCAACATGCTGATTGAAGCGGCCCGAATTGCCCGAGGTGCAGTGCGTAACCTAAGTGAGGTTGAACCGGCAGACATCGATGCTTTAGTAATTCCGGGAGGATTCGGGAGCGCCAAGAACTTTTCAAGTTGGGCCTTTGAAGGACCCGATTCGACGATTCTTCCTGAAGTAAAATTGTTCCTCGTCAACATGGTGAATGTTGGAAAACCCGTTGTCGCATTATGTGTAAGTCCGGTGCTCCTAGCCAAAGCCTTCGAGGGATTAACTATTCATCCTCAATTAACCCTCGGAACTTCCCTAGAATCCTCCCCTTATTATATTGCTGGCTTTAATGCAGGAATGGCTCGAATTGGAGCGGTACCCGTGGAACGTTCGGTTCGGGAGGTCCTTGTAGATGCAGAAAACCGACTCATTTGTGCCCCGTGCTACATGATGGAGGCTCGAATTTCCGAAGTACGCACGAACATTGTCCAAGCGCTTGAAGCCCTGAAAACTCTTTTGTGAATCCAAACGACGAACGATTTAATGACTGGGCTCACCGGAGGAAAGAGCAGCTTGAACGGCTCAATGCAACCTTGCTTTATCCAAGAATTATAGCTGGCGACCGCGCAGCGTTAGCCGAAGCCATTACCCTCATTGAAAGCAAGCAACCCAAGCATCGTTCGGAAGCCAACGCTTTGATTTCTCTATGCCTTCCTCACAGCGGTAAGGCTTGGCGTATCGGGATAACGGGGGTTCCCGGCGTGGGAAAAAGTACATTCATTGAAGCGATTGGTAGCATGCTTCTAGCACAAGGGCACCGTTTGGCAGTCATGGCCATTGACCCCAGCTCCAGCATCAGTGGCGGAAGTATCTTGGGCGACAAAACGCGCATGGAATCCCTTTCGATGAAAGAAACGGTTTTTATACGTCCGAGTGCTTCTGGAAGTACCCTCGGGGGCGTAGCCCAACATACACGTGAATCGATTATTTTGTGCGAAGCTGCAGGGTATGATGTGATTATTATTGAAACTGTAGGCGTTGGACAAAGCGAAACAGTCGTGCACTCCATGGTCGATTTTTTTCTGTTGTTGATGCTCTCAGGAGCAGGCGACGAACTGCAAGGAATCAAGCGCGGAATTATGGAAATGGCGGATGGAATTCTGATCACCAAAGCCGATCAAGGCAATGAAGCAGCAGCAAAAAAAGCCCTACGAACCTATGAAAATGCCCTTCACCTCTTACAACCTAAAGAAAGCGGATGGACTCCCCGCGTAGCTGCAATATCGAGCATTGAAAACACCTCATTGCATTTACCCATAACCTGGTGGGAATTGTTTTTTCAAACAATGAGCGAGAACGGTTTCCTCGCATTCAAGCGAAAGCAACAGGAGCTCCAGTGTTTTGAGGACAGCTTAAAGGACCAAATAGCTCTATTTATGGAACAAAACGAACAAATACGCGCGCAACAAACCGTATTGCGCAACAAAATAACCCAGGGAATGTTGTCGCCCTATGAAGCGTCCAACCAACTCGTAACGCTCCTTCTAAAACATGGAACCCTTTAAAATAAAAGGCGAATACATCGAATTGATTGCCTTGTTAAAGGTATTGGGAATCGCCGAAACCGGAGGCCATGCCAAACAGATTGTTGAAGCAGGTCATGTTGTGCGTAACGGCGAAATAGAAACGAGGAAACGTGCAAAATTGATTCCCGGCGACGAGCTTCAAATCTTGGATCAAAGAATACGGTTGAGTTAACGGGTTAACAAAGGAAATGAAATGAAATTTTCCCTAGGAGAAACGGTTTCTATCATGACCGAAACAGGCATTTTTACCGTGCGTCGCATAGAATCAATGCACGTTTGGTTGGAGGATGAGCATGGATTTGAGCGAAGAATCCCAACATCCCACGTAGTTAAACGTCAAGCCATCGAAACCACCGTAAAGGTAAAAGATGGTCAAACACAGGAAAATCCCAAGGCCAAGGGCCTGACGCGCACGAACAAAACCCATGAAGTCCCTTCCATCGATTTGCATGCGGGTTCTCTCGGAATTGAATCTTACCAACCCCAAGAAATGTTGAATTTACAGCTCGATGCCTGCAAGGTATTTCTTAACCAATGCATACGAAAACGGGTGGTGAAATTGGTCATTATCCACGGTATTGGCGACGGGACCTTGCGTCATGCGGTACGGCAAATGCTCGCGGGGAAAAAAGGAATTCAATTCCATGATGGAAATTTTTCTGCGCGCGGGGTAGGTTCGACATTAGTAGAAATTCAATTGAATTCCATCACGCCATTTTAATGTTGCTTTACGGAGCCTTTTTGCCAAGAGGGAAGGTTAAAAATCCAGTCGTAATATCCAATAAAATGGCTATTCGTAAAGCCCATCTTACGTTCGTAATCCAAAGGAAAAGTGAATCGATTCTCGCTTAAGCCTTTAACTGCAGTTTGAGGAGCCACACCATCCTGCAAGCAGGGCGCTTGCCGCAAAGGGCCAAAAGGAAACGAACCGTACTGGTAAACTTCGTTCCATTGGCTCATGTTGACGGCTCCAGCCTCGGCATTTTCGGGGGCGATAATGTAAAAAGCGTTAAAGTGACAAGACCCCTTTAACACCTCAAGCATGCCCAAAGTATAGGCATAACCCATGCTATGCGCCACGATGAATAAGGAATCGTTATTGCTTTGTCCAGGCACCTCGTTCAACAACTGAAGTAAATTCCTTCCAGCAATTCTTCCATTCGACCTCCGCAGGTTAAATCCTGCTTTATTGGATTTAAACGGCAGTTGCGCTAAGGTCTTCCCTTTTCCCTGGGAATTGTCGCTGAACTCGCAATGATGCGGTCCATGGCATGGCTTGGGGTAATTGGTTGCCGTTTGAACAAAATTCAGGATGGATCTATGATTGGAAGTTGCTACGGCATGATGTCCATCTGCATAATACACTTCGTTCGGATGGATTCGTTCAATAAAACGCAAATCAAAACCGCCCCAAGGCCTCCAGTAATTGAAGCGATCATCGTTGTAACAAATGTTTTTAGAATTGGAAAACTCCACTCCATTCTTTTGAATGCTAGCCAAAGCCTGTTCCGCTGTTCCTCCCTGAGAAACCGGCCGGTAGCCGTTAACGAATACCAAAATGCGCTTTGGCGGATCCGGGAGGGTAAATTTACGGGTGATGTCTGACCTGGAATAATTGTACACCCTTGAATTCAGGAAAACTCCACGATCGGAATAATAATGATATACCATTAAGTGGGTCTGGGCTTGTTGCACGTATTTATCGCAATGCAATTTGTCCGAGTCGTATAAAAGGCGTGTGGATTTTCTTCTACCTAAAGAATCGACCACTACCTTAAAATAAAGCACTTTTTTCATTCGCTTCATTTTCCATAGTCCTTTTTCTTTGAGGTAAATTTCCCAATAAACAGAATTCGCGGGTTGATCTAAGGCTGAATTGCTGGAAAATAAATACTGCATAAACCGAGGGGTATTGATATTTCCTAGATGGTTGTATTGCGTGGAGTTAAAAAACATATGCTTATATAAGGCATCCGTGGACCAAAAGACCAGGTATCCGACAACGAAAAATAACAACCACAGAACGGTTCTTAAGAGGCGCAGAGCCCGCTTCGTATGGACATGAAAAACCTTGTCGGCGCGTTCATTGACCTTTTTACGGAGGATAAGCATGATGAAAAGAACGAGGAATACGAGGGCAAAATGAATGGGCGCAAGGAATCGATTATTCGCGGAATAAAAAGGCCTAAGCCAATAATTATCAACTGCAAGATTTACCTTTCCAAAGTTTCGCTTAAACGGGAGTTTCAATCCTTGAGGCAGCACCAAGGTGCCGTCCGTATTTTGTTCCCAAAATGCATAAGCTACAAGACCATTGGTCGATGCAAGATTTTCGGTATCATCGTGGAAGGGATAGGTTCGTTCCATCGGAGATTGCAAGGAATCCAACCGAATAAGTTGAAAAACAACCGAATCCAATACCAAGGAATCGGTTTCCCTTTGAACTCCGCGAGCTGCCCCATAGGCGCGAAACAGACTTTCCGAAATGTTATCTACGGAATTTCCCCCGAGGAAAATCAAGTTCTTTCCCGGGATTAAAAAGCGTCCTGTAGTATCCTTCGTTAAAAAAAAATAGTAGTCCGACCCCCGTTTTTTATGGGAATTATTAAAAAAAGCATCGCGGCATTGGCGCATGGACGTCGAAAAATAGGGCCTATTATCGGCTAACGAGATGGGGGCTAACTTCCCAACTAAGGGATGAACAAAGACATCCAACGATCCGTGCACCATAAGAGCATAAAAAAAACAAATTTACAGATGCAGGAACGCTTTTTTCGCCAGAAGTTCATCTCGGGTTTCTCGGTAATTGGGGTCGTCCACGCAGCAATCTACCGGGCATACCGCGGCACATTGCGGCTCGTCATGAAAACCAACGCACTCCGTGCATTTATGGTGGGTGATGTAATATACATCCATGTTCACAGGGGCTTGAGCTAAGGATGCATCCACCACTTCGCCCTCCGGGTTGGTGATTTTTCCGATTAAGGATGTTCCGTCCTGGTATTTCCATTCAGCGCCGCCCTCATAAATGGCATTGTTGGGGCACTCGGGCTCGCAAGCTCCGCAGTTGATGCATTCATCGGTAATCATTATCGCCATAACGCTCCTTTATTTTTGTGCAAAGATAGTGCAGGGTAATCAATTCTGGAAAAACCCAAGGAGGAAACAAACATAAGTTTACTTTTGTTGCATGATTCGAAACGCGGTTGTAGAAGACCTTAGCAAGCTCGGAAGCCTTTTTCACGCCATAGGAACCCACCAAGAACCTGTTCACACTTCATTTTCAAAGGCATTGATGGAAGAATTAACGAATGCCGTATCCACCGAAATACAGCATAATGGTTGGTTCAGCGAAGCCTCGGTGCGAAGTGCGCTGCTTGGCATTAGCCGATGGCTTACGCCGGAGAAACTCACGATATTCACACAAGGCTACCCTTTTTACCATTTTCAGAAAAACCTCAGCTTGATTTTGGCGGGAAATCTTCCTTTGGTAGGATTTCACGATGTAATGTGCGGACTGCTTATGGGCTGTAAGCTTCAAATCAAGATGAGTTCGGACGATCGTCGCCTGCTTCCGATTATCCAAAAAGCACTGTGCGAACTCCGTCCTGAATACCAAGAAATAATCTTGTTAAACCCGGCAAAACTTCAAGGGCACGATGCCGTTATAGGTACCGGTACCGACACCTCACTTATCCATTTTTCATCCTTCTTCAAGGAGGTTCCTCATTTACTTCGGGGCAACCGAACTTCCCTCGCTGTGCTCGATGGTACCGAATCGGAAGCCACCTTGTACGCGCTTGGCCAAGACATTTTTCAGTACTTCGGAAGAGGATGCCGCAGCGTCACCCATTTGCTCATTCCCGAAGATTATTCCTTGGATGCTTTCTTTCAGGCCATCTTGCCTTTCCAGGAAATACAAAAAAATAAAAAATATGGGAATAATTACGAGTACCATCGCGCCGTCTTCATGTTGAGTCAACAGAGTCTATTGGATAACGGTTTCGTTCTGCTTCATGAAAACGATTCCCTTCACGCGCCATTGGCCATGGTGAACTACCACCGCTATTCGGATAAAGCAGCCATTGTGCAATATATCGACCTACATCGCGACCGCATTCAATGTGTAATCGGAAAGGATTTCCTGCCATTCGGAAGTGCCCAACAACCGGAAATTGATGATTTTGCGGACAACATCAACACCCTGGCTTGGCTAAGCAAGGTGCTCAATTAAGCAAATTTCCTACTTTTGCACCTCATGGGTGTTTTTGGTCAAGGAATTATTTACAAAACGGCGCAGGAAATTGCCGTCATGCGCGAAGCTGCCTTGGTGGTAAGCAGAACCTTAGGTTTGGTAGCAAAACATCTCAAACCGGGCGTCACTCCTGCTGCGTTGGACCGCATGGCCGAAGAATACATCCAATCTCAAGGTGCCATTTCAGGGTTTAAAGGCCTCTACGGTTGCCCAAGTACGTTGCTGATCTCCATCAATGAACAGGTGGTGCATGGACTTCCCACGGAACGGCCTATTCAAGAGGGGGATATCGTTTCGGTGGATTGTGGCGCCATTTATCAAGGCTATTACGGTGACCATGCGTACACCTTTGAAGTGGGCGCCGTAAGTCCTGAGAAAGCCCATCTATGCAAAGTCACCAAAGAATGCTTGTACTTGGGCATTGAAGCGTGCAATACCTCCAACCGCATGGAGGATATCGGTTACGCCATACAACAGCATGCCGAGGCCAACGGATTTGGGGTCGTTCGTGATTTAGTGGGGCACGGTCTTGGTAAAAAACTGCACGAAGAACCCCAAGTGCCTAATTATGGGCGCCGCGGTCAAGGTAAACGCATTCAAAACGGGCTGACCGTAGCTATAGAACCTATGATAAACATGGGAACCTGGAAAGTAAAAACCTTGGAAGATGCGTGGACTATTGTAACCGAAGACGGTTTACCGAGTGCCCATTTTGAGCACGATGTTGCAGTAATCGAAGGTAAGGCCGAGATACTATCCACGTTTGACTTTATCTACGAAGCGTTGAAAATATAAATGGGAAAATCGGTCAAAATCGCCATCACTGGATTTTTGGTGGCCTTTATGTTCGCTGGTAGATTTTACTTTGAAGCTGGATTGGTGATGATTCCTTATCCGCTCTTCAGCTTCATCCTGTTGGGGGTACTCTTGGTGCAGTTATTTCAAGATAAAACTCAATATATCCAGTATTTACCTTTGGGCGCTTTGATTTTATTACGTTGTCTCAGTAACCCCTTGACGTTTACCTTTTTTATGAATGAAGCGGACTTCGATGCTCTTTCTCAAGGAATGGCTTTCGATCTTTTGGCGGTTTTGGAAATGTTGGCCACGTTACTCGTCGTTGCGTTCGCTATCGGTTTTGACGAGATGCACCAAAAAATAACGGTATTGTGCTTGTATCTCGGCTTTTTCGGCCTATATGCCCTTCCCTATCCCATGCTGCGTTCAGGGTTTTTTGGTCTCTTGGCACTAGTAGCTATTGTTTCATCACGTCGCCATGCTACGCTTCCTACCTTGATTTTATTGGCGGTATTTGATATACTGGAAGCGTATGGTATTTTGTATTAAACGGGCCGAAGAATTATGCTCGCTTAAAAGGAACGCACTGCTCTTACCAAGGTCTTGCTGGTTTTGTCGTAATAATTGGTGGCTTTGGATTCATAAAAACTATAGAACCATGCCGAAGCCGCGTTGGATTGGGTTGATGACCAGTATAAATTCATTTCGATTTCATCGGCGCCTTTAATAGCATCTAAGGCTTTTTCAAGGGTAAACAAATGCGTATTCATAGCTTGTAGCTCATAGATTGCGGGAAGATACCAGTCGTCATACCCTTGACTCGAATATTTATCGCATAAACCGGCGGCTTTCGTTGTATCGCGTGTCGCCATTAAAATAGCTTGCGTATTGGATTGTCCATCCCAAGTACTTGTGCAATTTTCCACCTCCTTGTCTTTAGGACCCCATTCCGCCTCACGGGTTAAATTTTTCAACGAAACCACCAGTCCGTGCTCCTTGCCTAGGGAATCTTGGTACAGGTAATAAATGATCCCACCTTCCGCAGGCTGTCCAATATAATGGCGTGACTGTGAAAAATCAACGAAATAGACACTGATGAAAAGGAGCAAAAGGGAAGTTCTCACTGGAATTTTTTGGTTAAGGTACAAAAAAGTGCTTGGCCTCTACTTGTTTTATAAAAGATAAATTGAATCGTGGGCTTGATTCGCCATGGCCTCTACCGAAATGAGTACCATAAGAAACCATGCGCCTTTTTTCAACCCGGCCAAGGTATTTCCAGCCAAAATCGCCAATATGGGAACGGCGGGAAGAATATAGTATTCGTGGGTGAGGAAAATCTCGCCCGACTTAAGGGCATACGCCACAAATAACCCTACAAAAACAGGGATCGAAACTTTCAACCCGAGATCGATCTCTTTTCGGCATGCCATGAACATCCCGAATACGCAGAGTGCGATAGCCAAATAGCTGAAAAATGGGTGAAACAAGACGTGCATGATCAATTCGGCAGGATGCTGTAAGAACACTTGCGCACCATGGTCTATTCCTCCGCCGAGGTTGTACCAATTACCGAACCTCGAAGCAAGGTGCGGATTCCATACGAAATACCAAACAAAAGCTGGAATTAAACTCAAGAGCGGAAGCAACAACACAAAGGCTTTCTTTGGTTTGTTTCGGTAATGGAAATAAGCAAAAACGCCAAAGGCTACCAAAGGGAGCACCGAAATCTTCAGCAATAAACCCAAGGAAAGTAAACTGAACGATAACATCCCATCCCGCCACTTACCGAACCGTAAGGCTTCGAAAAAATAGAATATCCCCATCAAGTATATTGCGAGCGCAGCGGTGTCGGGCATTACTTTTCGGCTATACATGAAGTAACACGATACCCCCAAAAGCAAGGTGGCGTACATGGCCGCTTTTCGCGATAAGAACCGAAGCAACAGGGCGTAAAAATAGGCTAATCCAAGCGTTGAAATCGCGGAATTCAACAGGCGTCCTGTCCCTGCATGAAAGCCGAACAAGAGGCTAAGTTTACCGTGCAGGTAATACAATAGGGGAAATTCCATACCAATGATTCCGGATCCTCCGTTGGTTTCATCGACCTTGGGATAAAAAAAGGTAGTATGGCCCTCGAAATAGTTCCGAGCGACCATTAAGCCTGTAGCTTGCCGCCAGCTGTGCGCTGCTTCAAGAGGTGGATGCCAACAACCTACAAAATGAACGAGGAAGAAAACCCCAATCCAAAAACCTACGGAATTTGTTGTTTTCCACAACAAAGGAGGAAAGCGCATGCTTTAACGGTTGTTTTCCATAATGTAGGTCAACACCTTTTCCATCAAATGGGCACGGTCCTTTCCTACCACGTTGTGCTTGTGCATGGGGTAAGCGAAGAAATCTACTTGTTTTCCGTCTTCCACAAATTTCTTGATCAAGGAATAACTGTGTTGCATTACTACTACGTCGTCAACAGTACCATGGATAAGCATGAGTTTTCCTTTCAAATCCTTGGTATATTTTGTCAGTGCATTAAGCGCATAGCCCTCCGGATTTTCTTGAGGTCGATCCATATAGCGTTCCCCATACATCACCTCGTAGTATTTCCAATCGGTTACGGGACCTCCAGCTACACCGGTGGTAAACACACCTGGCTGTCGTAGCATGAGCGAGGTGGTCATAAACCCTCCAAACGACCACCCATGCACCGCCATACGCTTCGCATCCACATATGGAAGGGATTTCAAAAAGTCAACGCCCGAAAGTTGGTCTTCCATTTCTACGGTGCCCAATTGGCGGTGAATTTGCGATTCAAAGGCAAAACCGCGTTCGGCTGAACCTCGGTTGTCCAGCGTAAATACTAAATACCCTTGCTCCGCCAACCAATTCATCCACAAGTTTGCTCCGGCATTAAAGCTATTGGTCACCATTTGGGCATGAGGACCGCCATATACGTACACCAAAACAGGGTATTTAGTTTGTGGGTTGAAGTTCGAAGGTTTAATCAGGCGATAGTATAACGAAGTGCCATCCTTTGCTTTCAAAGTACCAATCTCGGCTTTTCCTAAGGCATAATCGTTCATCGGGTTGGGCGACTCCTTGAGCAATCTCGCCATTTTGCCCGTGTTCGTGTAAATCATTTCCTGATTCGGCATGGACAGGCTCGAATAACCATCGTAATAATAAATACCATTGTCGGAAAGATCGAAGCGATGCACCCCTTCGTCGCGCGAAACTTCTTGAGCATTCCCCAATAAATCGGTGCTATAAATTAAGGTATTGCAAGGGTTATCGCCGGTAGTTGCATAGTAAATTCGTTTTTTGGTGGTATCCACCTCCAGGATTTCTTTCACCACAAAAGGGTGTTTGGTGATTTGTTTTTCGCTTCCCAGCGCGCCCTCGAAATCGACGAAATACAAATTCATGAACCCATCTTTCTCCGACATCCAAAGGAAATCATTGGATTCACCAAGGAAAAAAGCAGGATGCTCCGGCTCTACCCATTTTTGATTTTTTTCATGCCATAGCGTTTTTATTTTCTTACCTGATTTTACCTCAAACACATTCAACCAGTATTCATTTTGTGCCCGGTTAACCTCCGCGATGATGCAATACTTTTCGTCGGGAGTAAAGGCAAAATTCGTAAGGTAATCGTCGGCGTTCCCACTGGGCTTGATAAAAATGGTCTTTTTCGTTTTGCAGTTGTAAATGCCTACGCGTGGTTTTTCTGATGTTTGTCCCGCCATGGGATATTTGATGGAAAGCAAGGAACCGGGTGTCGTATTAATGTCCAGCAAAGGATAATCCGCCACTTCAGACTCGTCTTTTTGGTAGAACGCCAACAAATTCCCTTTTTCTGACCAAAAAATCCCGTCCTGAATACCAAACTCGCTCCGTGCTATCGCTTGACCACTCACTATGTTTTTATTCGTGTTTTTCGTAACCGCTACACCATTCATATACACGTTGTTGTCACGGGTATAAGCACATTTTCCCGAAAGTTTGTGGTAATGTACGTTTTCCCAAGCGTCAAGTCCTTCGTGTTTGAGGCTTAGGGATTTCGAGGTAAGGTTGTAAGTAAAAATCACCGCACCTGTATTGAACAACAATTCGTCTTTGGACAACCATTCGTAGCCGTACAAATTCTGCATTTTTCCATTTTCCGGTAGAATCTTGTTTAATTCATCCAAGGTACAGGCCACTCGCTCTGCGTCATTGGCGAAACTGTACACCAGAATCGAACGGTAATCCGAAGAAAGCAGGGAATAGTCGTCGGTATTTTTGACCCAAGAAAAACCTAAAGTGCGTTGGGGCATGAGCGCACGCTGTTTCAATACCGATTCGGTAACGGTGAGGGTCTTGCTCTGGGCACGTGCCTGCAACAAGCAAAAAGCAATGGGTACAAGGAGAAGATGTCGCATACGTCAAGTTCTATGAATAAATTGATTAAAAAAAGCTTCCAGGGGCTGACCAATTCGGTACGCTTCCAGGAGTACTTCGATGAGCCGATCCTCCAAGATCAGGTTGGCAGGAAAGGTTGCATAAAAATAGAATTGTTTGTTGTAAAGCAGGGCTTGTTCCAAGGCCGCACTTTTCAATTCAGCTGGGAGCACTTTGTTTTTTTCGCCGTGAATTTCGCCAAAGAACTTTACAAAGTCTGGATGGGAAATAAGGGCCTTGAACTCGTCTAAATGCGCGGCCATTCCTTCGCGAAGTTCCTGAAGTTGTTCCTTTTCAATTTCATACACCCCGCCATAGACCCGCACATGCTCCGGGGTCAATTCAAAATAAATCCCGTTGATTGCGGTACTTTTTTTACCTTCCGGCGAAACCACCGCCGAACACATCAATTTGTAGGGGGTTTTATCTTTGGAGAAACGAATATCCCGGTTGATGCGAAAGATGCAATCTTTGGCCAACAGTCCTGTAAAACTTGGATGATCGACCGCCATGCGGTCAATCAAGGCTTGGGTGAAGGCCGCAAAGGGTTTTTTGACATGGTTTTCATAACGGCTGCGGTGGAGATCGAACCAGTCTTTGTGGTTATTGGAAGC
>RFQF01000040.1 GCA_009925805.1 Flavobacteriia bacterium
TATGAACAACTGGACCGAAATTGAACCGCCAGAATTGAAAATTCAGTGTAAGGGTTATACGCTCAGAAGAACTTGTTGTTTAGCTCTTACGTCACGGAGTTATTTATCCACCCCTACCCTTTCTGTAACAAAGGTTGGTTCGAAGCGTTTTTCCTCAGCCTACCATCTGAGCGTGTCTGATGATATGCCTTATGTGGGTTATAGTAAATCCTATGTTAAAACCATTAAACGAAAAAGCGTAAACGCTTCTCTAAAATCATAACAACAGCTTAATCCATCCAATATGAATCGAATAAAAAATCCTGTAAGTGTCCTGTTTTTGGTAACTTCTTTGACGTTATTCTCGCAAGAAAAAAGTCCGTGTGGAAATGTCCATAAAAAAGCTGAGCCAAAAGCTTTCCTGAATTGTTTCGATCAAATAATGTACGACGAAGAAATCAATACCTATGTATTAGCAAAAGATGGCTTCACCCTTTTCGACGGTACTTGCCAATCCTACAACCGTAGTGGTTTCGTTATTGATGAATTGACCTGCAAAAAAGGAAAACGCGACGGGGTCGATAATTCATATTTCTCTTCGGGTTGTATACAATCTACCCAAAGTTATATTATCGGTATCAAGAACGGACCCCAAAAAGTGTTTTTTGATACCACCGGTCAGCTGCGACGCGAAGAAAACTTTCTGAACGGAAAATTGAACGGAAGGGTCTGCGAATTCTCCCGCTATGGAGATACTCTTGTCTACCTCAATTACAGCAACGATATTCCCGATGGAGAACAACGAGAATACTATCCCGATGGAAAAATAGCTAAAGTAACCCGCTATAAAAAAGGACTGTTGGAAGGCTTACACCTGAATTTTGGACAAAACGGAAAACTTACGTCTAGCCTTGCCTACAAAGAGGGGAAAAACAACGGAAAATGGGTATACTACGCGGACAACGGAAAAGAAATAGGAATTCAGAACTGGTTGATGGGGCAAAAAAACGGGGATTTCATTACACAAAATGACGAAGGGATAATTCTTTTGAAAGGAACGTTTAAAAAAGATGTTCCCATCGGTGAACATATTGAAAACAATGAGAAGGGTAAATTAATTCACCAAACCCTTTACGACAAAAAAGGAATCCGTCAGTACGAAATGAAAATCGATGAATACGGCGATAAAAAAGTAATTTACGATATCAACAATACAAAAACCGAAACGGGAATTCAAAATGAAGATGATAACCCGGAAAACATTGGAAAAAAAGAACAGAAGCAACGCGACAAAAAACGAAAAAAAGAACGGCGTGCCAAGGATAAAGAGTAATCAGAGTAATCCGATCATCATGGCTAAATCCATACCGTGCGCCAATCAACGTTTCGGTTAAGTAAAACGTTCCATGAACTGTTCGCAAAATGCACCAATGCTGTAAAAACAATAGCAAGCTCCGGTGGAAAATACAACAGCAAAGCTGCCATTAAGAGGGTTCCTAATCCGAATCCTGAAAAAAAGGTACCTATGGAAGCTAAAAAAGCGGTCAAGGGAATGAACCAATCCATTACTTTTACAATTAAAACAAAACTAATGAGAATCGTCGACTTTCGAAGTGATACGGTAACGCTACCTACTCCAGCAATGCTGCAATCCATAGTTCAAGCGCCCCTTGGAGACGACGTCTTTCAAGAAGACCCCACCGTGAATTTATTAGAATCAACTGTCGCGAAGCAGTTTGGTAAAGAAGCTGCCCTGTTTTGTGCGTCGGGGACACAAACGAATCAAATCGCCATTATGGTGCATACCACACCCGGAGGCGAGGTCATTTGCCACGAGGAAAGCCACATCTACAAATACGAAGGTGGAGGCATTGCCCGAAACAGTCAATGTTCGATGAAGCTCATCCAAGGGAATCGCGGGAGAATTGCCCCATCCCTCCTTGGTCCTTGCTTGAATAATCCCAAAGACCTACATCTTCCTTTAACCCAGTTGGTTTCAGTAGAAGATACTGCAAACCGAGGAGGGGGATCTGTTTATACCCTGGAAGACCTTTACGCAATTCATTCTTTTTGCCAAAAGAACCATCTCCCGTTGCATTTGGATGGCGCCCGAATTTTTAATGCTTTGGTGGTGAATGGCATGCAACCCCATGTTTACGGCGAATTATTTGACTCGATTTCTATCTGTTTATCAAAAGGATTGGGGGCACCTGTGGGTTCAGTGTTACTCGGAACCCGGGAATTCATAAATAAAGCACGTCGAATTCGGAAAGTTTTAGGTGGCGGAATGCGTCAAGCGGGAATCTTAGCGGCCGCTGGATTGTATGCTTTGGAAAATCATGTTGAACGCATTCCCTTAGATCATTTACGGGCCAACCAATTGGCGAATCTTCTGGAGAAGCTGCCTTGGGTACGCGAGGTGCTGCCCGTTGAAACGAACATCGTCGTGGTTGTGCTTCAAGATGCATCACAACGTGACGCGATTCAAAGTGAACTGTTGAAGCATGGAATTGCCTGCATAGCTTTCGGGCCAGGGATGTTGCGCTTTGTAACCCATTTAAACATTGACGACTCCGGATTAGAACAAGCCATTTCGGTTCTAAAAAATGTAACCTTTTAACGATTTACCCTTAAAAAAAGGATTCATTAATATGCCTATGATCAAGAATTTACTGTTCGCATTTTTACTAAGTACCACTTTGCTATTCGCGCAAAAAGATCCTTGTACAACTTCGGACAAAAAAGCCCTTAAAGCAATTCAACCGCTAAAGGATGAGGGAGATATCAACAAAGCTATCGCTCTTTATCAAGTGCTTTATCATGAATATCCAGACAATGCCGAAATCCCTTTCATTATGGGGAATACATGCTATAAAAATTACCAGAAGATAAAAGCCGATCCACGAAAAGCAAGCGACGCGGAAAAATACCTCACCCAAGCCTACTTGATGTATAGCTCATCTTATAAAAAATGTCCAACGTTCCATGCCGATAATGTATATTTCATAGCCACTATTTTAATTGGACGCGGCGAAACGGAAAAAGCTATTCCCTACTTACGTGAATTTCTGCTTTTCTCTGAAGACGATCTACTCCGGATTTCGTCCGATCACAACGACAAAAAGTCCTCGGCAACAGCCTTTGTTGATAAGTACGATAAAACCATGAAATTCATGGAAAATCCCGTCCCCTTTGAGCCAAGTATGGTACAGAGCGTAAGCTCCGAATTGGACGAGTATTTTCCCATGCTATCCCCGGATAACGATTTGATGTTTTTTACCCGTAAGGTCAACCGTAAAAACTTAGGCGACATGATGGACAACATCGTGGAAGAATTTACCGTTGCAGAACGTACAGCAATAAATTCAAGCGCTTTTTCCTACGGAAATCCCCTTCCACAGCCGTTTAATAACGGAACTTTTACCAATTATGGCAGTGCATCCCTCTCAGCGGACAACCGAGAAATGGTCGTCTGTGCCTGTAAAAAAGAAACTGTCTATGGCCAAAATTACCTCAACTGTGATCTCTACACAACAACCTACAAAAGAACAGGTAAAGGAGGAAACGATTATCAATGGTCTCCCTTAGTAAATATGGGGCCCGAAATCAATACTTCCGACGGATGGGAGGCACAACCTTCGTTATCGGCCGACGGTAAAACCCTCTTCTATACATCCAATCGAAAAGGATCCCGTGACAACGATATCTACTACACCACGAAGCGTGATGACGGAACATGGGCTCCAGGAAAACCTTTTGATGAAATCAATACCGCAGGAAAAGACAAAAGCCCGTTTTTTCACCAAGATGGTCAAACCCTTTATTTTGTTTCGCAATGCGGTGAAACACGCCCAGGACTAGGTGGCCTCGACATTTTTTACATTCGTAAAACACCGACGGGGTGGACCAAACCGGAAAACATTGGCTACCCTATCAATACAGAAGGTGAAGAACTGGGCTTATTTGTTTCTACGCAAGGGAAAGCAGCGTATTATTCTAGTTATCAAAACGGAAATTGGAACATTTATTCCTTTGAATTATACGACCAAGCGCGGCCCAAGGAGGTTATGATCCTCAAAGGGCAGCTGAAAAACGAAAAGAACGAAGCCGTAAAAGAGGGTAAAATTGAAATTACCTATGGGAATTCCGGAAAGAAAATGACCTTAGATGTAAGCAAAGACGACGGAAATTATGCGGCCGTGGTTGAGGTAACGAAAGACGAAGCGGTAACTGTTACCCTCAAAAAAGAGGGAAGCGCCTTTTCCTCCAAAGTCATCACCCCGGAAGCGCTCAATACGAATAGTTTGAAAGTGGACATGACCGCCCAAACGCTAAAGGCCGGACAAAGTTATAATATCGAGGACTTATTATTTGAAACCGATTCCTACGAACTTCAGAAAAATTCTAGCCTGATTATGGCACGTTTCTCGGATTATTTAAAGGAAAATCCTACCTTCAAAATTGCTATCCACGGGCATACGGATGATGTCGGAGATGATGCGAAAAACCTAAAATTGTCGGAAAACAGAGCTAAAGCGGTCGTTGAATATCTTGTACAACAAGGCGTTTCAAAAGAGCGGCTAACCTACCAAGGATTTGGGGAGAGTAAACCTAAATTCCCGAATACCACCAATGAAAATCGTGCGAAGAACCGTCGAACCGAATTCTTATTTGTGAGCCAGTAATTAGGCTTCCTTTTTGAAGTTTTTACGCTCTCTGATGCGCGCTGATTTACCCGTACGTTCTCTGAAATAGAAAATACGTGCTCTACGAACAGCACCACGTTTCACCACCGAAATAGATTCGATGAACGGGGTGTTTACGGGAAAAATACGCTCCACACCGATATTACCGGACATTTTGCGAATCGTGAATGTTTCTGAAGTACCTGAGCCACGACGCTGAATCACTACTCCTTGAAATTGCTGGGTACGTTCCTTATTTCCCTCTTTGATTTTATAACTCACGGAAATGGTATCTCCCGCACCAAAGGTGGGAAATTCGTTGATGGTAACTAACTCTTTTTGTAGTTGACTAATGACGTCCATAATTCACTTGTTTAGAATCCCTTTCAGGGGTGCAATATTACAACTTTTTTTTCAATCCTAAAGGATAAACACTAATTTATTAAGTACATGAGCAGCAACAAGAAGAAAATTCCACCAAAAATAAGGATCAGTGATATGTTGGAAACCTGCATCTTTGCCTCTCTTTCATTTTCTTTTTTTGGTACTTCTTGCGGGTTTTGGCGCGTATTTTTTTTCGGCTCCTGCGGAGGTTGCGGCACTGGAGGTACTTTTTTGGGCGTTGGCTCCACGTTGATTCGGGGTTTCACCCGATACTTCTCCCAATTCAAGCGAATCTTCCCTCCTAATATTACTTCATCGCCATCCTTCAATAAGGTATACCCTTTCAAACGAACCCCATTGACGGAAGTGCCTTGTGGGCTGCCTAAATCCGTGATAAATACATGACCTTCATTATCTGCAAATAGCTCCAAATGAACTTCAGCAATCGCCGGGTGATTGATAACCACCTGGTTGGATGCATTGCTTCCGACCCGTATGTGAACCCTTTGTGACATGCACGTATTTTGTTAACAAAAATAGGTAAAATTGTGATTAACCCCGAGAATCTCTTATTGCATGACCCGAGGGAATTGCTAACTTTGCGTCTATGGCTAAAACCATCGCAATTGCGAATCAAAAAGGAGGCGTGGGAAAAACCACAACTACCATTAACCTAGGTGGAAGTTTAGGAGCGTTGGAATACAAAACATTAATCATTGATGCCGACCCTCAAGCAAATTCGACATCCGGACTTGGTTTCGATCCCACCAACATGGACAACATCTACGAATGTTTGGTCAATCAAGCCGATCCAAAAGACTTGATTATTGAAACCCGTTCTCCGAACCTGTTCCTTCTTCCCTCGCACATAGACTTGGTCGGTGCAGAATTGGAAATGATTGAAATGACGGAACGCGAATTTCTCTTAAAGAAAGCGGTTGCAAAAATCAAAGACCAATACGACGTTATTCTAATCGATTGTTCGCCTTCTTTGGGGCTTATAACCGTGAATGCACTCGCTGCAGCCGATTCAGTGCTTGTGCCGGTTCAATGCGAGTATTTTGCCTTGGAAGGTCTCAGTAAGTTATTGAATACCATTAAAATAGTTCAAACTCGGTTGAATCCGGAACTTTCCATCGAAGGGATGCTTTTAACGATGTACGACACCCGGCTTCGCTTGGCAAATCAAGTCGTGGATGAAGTAAAAACGCACTTTCAAGAAATGGTCTTCGACACCTTAATCCACCGAAATACCACGCTTTCTGAGTCTTCAAGCCACGGAGTTCCTGCTATCATGCACGATGCCTCCTCCAAAGGAGCCATCAATTATTTGAACCTTGCGCGTGAAATCCTTCAGAAAAACAGCCTCACTAAACTCAGTGATGACGACAAAAACATAAACATTGACCATGACTTCGAATAATAAAAAAAATCCATCCCTCGGTCGGGGACTCAGTGCTCTATTAAGTGACACAACCGCAACGGCCGGTGGCTCCAACTTAATAGCCATTGAAAAAATTGAACCGAATCCTTTTAATCCACGTACCGATTTCGATGAAAATGCCCTAAAAGAACTGGCAGAATCCATCCAAGAACTGGGCATCATTCAACCCTTGACACTGAGAAAATTAAATACCGACAAATACCAAATCATCTCCGGTGAACGCCGTTTTCGTGCCTCTCAAATCGCGGGATTAAAAGAAGTTCCGGCCTATATTCGAGTGGCAAACGACCAAAGCATGTTAGAAATGGCACTGGTTGAAAATATACAACGTGAAAATTTAAACGCCATTGAAATTGGTTTATCCTACCATCGATTATTGGAAGAATGTAAAATGACTCAAACAGACTTAAGTCAAAAAATTGCAAAATCGCGATCCGACATTACCAACCACCTACGCTTACTAAAACTTCCTGCGAAAATTCAGGCTTGCGTTCGCGATGGGAAAATTTCCATGGGCCATGCTCGAGCACTTCTGAGTATTTCAGATGAGCATCAACAACTTTTAGCGCTTGATTCCATCCTTGAAAAAGGGCTCTCTGTGCGTGAAATTGAACAATGGAATTCCAAAACAACGACTCCAAAATCGAGTCCATCTTCTAACCACTTAAGTCCCTTAGAAAAACAACTGGTAAAGGCCTTAGGCACTTCCGTAAAAATCACCGAAAGCGCTAAAGGCAAAGGAAAACTTATCGTATCCTTTGATTCTCGGATTCAAAGAGACGCCTTAATTGCAAAACTGAGTCAGGGATGAAAGTCCTGGTAATGCTGGTTGCCTTGATTAATTACTCCTTTGTCTTGGCACAAGCCAAGCAGAAAGACCGTGCTTTGGATAGTATTTATCCCTTCAAAAAAGCCGTTTTGTTTTCTGCCGTGGTTCCCGGTTCTGGGCAAATTTTCAATTCCATGCATCATAGTCAACGAAAAAATGCCTATTGGAAAGTGCCTTTGATATATGCAGGTCTTGGAGCAACGGCTTGGTTAATTTTTCAAAACCAACAAACCGTTCAGAGCATTAAAACGGAATATTCGCTCCGTCAAATCGCTACACCCGTCGATCCAACATGGATGAACTACGATGATTTAGCCTTAGTATCCTTGTACGACCAATATGCTCGAAGAAGGGATTTATGTATTCTTGGAATGGGTGCTGTTTATCTGTTTCAGCTCTTGGATGCTGCGGTAGAAGCTCATTTTTTACATTTTAGCGTAACGCCCAATTTATCCATGAACCTTCAACCTTATGTGATTCCCCGAGCATTTGGTTGTTCCGCAACGCTGCACCTTAATTCCAACATTTGCCGATGAAAATTGCGCTTATAGGCTACGGTAAAATGGGTAAAACTCTGGAAAAAATGGCCCAAGAACGGGGGCATGAAATCTCAGTTATTTACTCTTCGGAAAACCCGTTTGAAACATCTACCATCAAAAACGCCGATATTGCTATTGAATTTTCACGTCCCGAGCTCGTTCTCAAGCACATCCAACATGCACTTGCTCTTGGATTACCCTTGATAGTAGGTACAACAGGGTGGAACCCGCATATAAACGATGTACGAACGTGGGTTGATGCACACCGAGGAAGTCTGCTGTACGCATCCAATTTTAGTTTAGGAGTGCATATGTTCAATCAATTGGCTGAGCAACTCGCTCGAATGGTATCATGCTACGACCAATACGCTTTGCGCATTGAAGAAATCCATCATACTCAAAAACTGGATAGCCCCAGTGGCACTGCCATAACCTTAGCAGAACGGGTAATTGCCCAACATTCAGCGCTTAATTCTTGGGAAGAAACGTCTTCCAACCAACCGGGGGTTCTCCCAATTAAGGCGCACCGAATTCCAAATGTTCCCGGAACCCATTCCTTGCACGCCAAATCCGTGGTGGATTCGATTACGATATCCCATGAAGCCCATAATCGGGATGGATTCGCCTTAGGCGCCATCGTGGCTGCCGAATTTTTACTCGGTAAACAAGGGTTGTTTACTATGGACGATGTCCTTAACTTTACCCCCTAATCTTGTCGTCATGAGCTTTATCTATTTTTACTTATTGATTTTAGTGAATCCCATATTGGGTCAATGGCATAAACTTTTTACTAAAATCGCAGCGTCGGAAGTGGGTAAAAATTCAGGAATAAAACCGAACTATGCTTTTATTCCGGGCTTAAACTATTATCTCGTCTATAAATTCACCAATAAAAAGCCTTTTTGGACGGTTTTATTGCTTTTCCCAGGGGTGCATCTCGTGATGATGATGGTCGCGAACTTAAGTTTAGTTCGTCGATTTGGAAAATTCAGTTTCACCGACACCTTACAAGGGTTATTTTTTCCATATTTCTTGTTCTATCAGATCGCCAAGGATGAAAAATCCCTTCCTGTACAAGACACCAACTGGAACAACGCCAAGGAAACCGAAGCAAGAAAATGGGGAGATCATTTGGTACTCTTCCTTTGCTTGCCCCTCTTAGGCCACGCTTTGCAATTTCTGTTCTCGTTGATAAGCCGTAAAAAACCGGGAAGCAAAACCGGAGCGAAAGAATGGGGAGACTCCTTGATTTTTGCCCTCGTGGCGGCAACGGTTATTCGCTCCTACGTTTTTGAACCTTTTCAAATACCAACAGGTTCCATGGAAAAGACGATGCTTGTAGGCGACTTTTTATTTGTGAATAAATTGGCCTACGGACCGAAGGTTCCTGTAACGCCCCTTTCGTATCCGCTGGTGCATAATAATGTGCCATGGGTGAATATTCCTTCTTACCTTATGATTGAAAAAGGATCGTATTTTCGCTTGCCGGGATTTGGCAAGGTTAAACCTTATGATATTGTCGTATTCAATTATCCATCAGGGGACACGGCGGTGTATGATCCGCGTATTCCGAACGGATTGATGGGGCATGATTATCATGGAATCGTTAATCAAGAATCGATTTGGCAATTTCGGGTAAAAAACAATTTGCTTGGTAAAGGTGTGAATCGAACCGATTCCTTAAAATTCCTCAGTTTTATTAAAAACGTAGATGCCTGGAGAACCTTGGCAAGAACCAATTTAAAAAATGGACTTTTCCCGATTTATTCTCAAGAATTCAGCGAAGGCCTTACGCATGGTGGTTTAATTTATCGGCCGGTAGATAAGCGCGAAAACTACATTAAACGCTGCATAGGAACCCCTGGCGATGAAATTGAAATCATCCATGCCACCGTTTACCGCAATGGTAAACCGGCACGTATTTTCCCGAACATGGCCTTTAAATGGGATGTTAGTAAGGCTTCAACCACGCTTACCGAACAACAAATGGTGGATAATTTCGGATTGGAAAACGCTCCGGATGGATCCCGCATGGATTTCGAAGAAGGGGACTCCACGTCTCCCTATGTGTTAAACATCACATCCGAAGAAAAGAAACTAATTCAAGAGGCATATCCAACTGCGGAATTCAAGGTGCACGTTGACCGAAGGTCATACAGCAGAGAACATAGAAATCCTTCTCCCGAGGAGTTGATTGAGAATTTGGATTGCTTTCCAAAGGATTTTTACGTGAATAACACCATGACCGACTTTCAAAAATTTACCGTCCCCAAAAAGGGTACTTCTGTAAAATTAACCGCTCAGAATATCCCATGGTATCGGAGAATAATTACAGCCTATGAAGGACATCGGTTAGAGGAACGTAAGGATGGGATTTACCTTGATGGAAAGAAAACGGATACCTATACCTTCGCTTTAGATTACTATTGGATGATGGGTGATAATCGATACAATTCTGCAGACTCGAGAGTTTGGGGTTTTGTGCCGGAGGACCATATTGTGGGACGTGCTTCGTTGGTATGGTTATCGAACAGTCCGTACAAGGGAATTCGAGCTGAACGTATTCTCAAAAACGTAAGCCAAGAGGGTTCCTTTACGGTAATCGAATGGATTGGATTTCTTTTAGGTGTAGCCCTGCTCATTCTGATCTTTAAGTATCTGGCATAATGCTGTTTCCAACAGCTTATTTTCCGTCCATTCATTATTTGAAAGCGTTATGCCATTCCCAAGAACCTGTGGAAATCGAGGTGCATGAGCATTGGATAAAACAAACAATTAGAAACCGTTGTGAGATCCTCGGCGCCTCAGGAATTCAACCATTAACCGTACCTATTTGCCATGAAAAAGGAAAACAAGCCATGAATGACCTGCGGGTTGACGATTCCAAAAACTGGCGAAAAACGCATTGGAAGTCGTTGGTTACCGCTTATGGACGCTCCCCATATTTCGAACATTATGCCTTAGAAATCGAAGCATGCATTTTCGCGGAAACCGACCTACTTGTTGAAATCAATTTCGGCATCCTCCGCACGTTCAAGAATTTATGGGATTTACCTACCACTTGGAAAGCATCCGACGCTTTTTTACCCTATTTCCAACAGGACCATCGTTTAACCAATTGGCTGGATAAAGCGGTATACCATGAAGCGTATTATCAAGTATTCCAGCAACAAGGAACGCCGATTTTCAACCCATCCGCCCTGGATTTATTGTGTTGTGAAGGACCGATAGGAAGAAGGATTATACTCAATTGAAAACGTTCAACCTTTGGTTGCTGGCCTGATATTGCCAAAGTTTATTCCAAGGTAAACAGAGAAGGGAAGGGTTCTTTTTTCCTTGATTAATCAAGATTAAATCGCCTCGTTCATTGAACCGAAGGTCTGTTGGATTGGAATAATCGCATTCATCCAAGTAACTCACAGCTAAAATATCCCCGAATTGTGAAAAAACAAGAAGGATTCTGTCCGAGGAACACAGCAAATAGAAATCGTTGGTTTTGGGATGTATCGCCAAAGCGTTGGGGCGAATTTCAGGATTGGCTTTTTTTAGGAGCGTATTGATCGTAGCGGCTTGATTCGATAAAATATTCTGGGATTGTAATTTCTCAACCACAGCATCTGCATCAAACGTGAACAAGGGTTCTTTTCCATAGCGGTGTTGGGAAATACTGTAGAAGTGCAACGAACGTAATCTTGAGGTAGGGTTTTCCTCGGAGGAACAAAAAATCAAACGGTTCGTTTCACGATCATAACAGCACGATGAACTCTTCCAGTTTGGCGAATTCAACGATACGCGTAAGGTTGTGGTTGAATCGAAAGGAAAAGAACTTTGATAGATATCCATTTCGGAATCCACGAGATATAAGGTGGAATCAACCGCCACAAAATCCAAGAGGCTCGCTGATTTTGGAAGTGGAAGAATATCGGAAACCGAATTGCCATCGGAGCTATGCATAACGAGTCCTCGCGTACAGCATTGTGGATGCAAAATCCAGTGGACACTGTCCATTTGTGCGAATCGGTTGATGGAATTGGGAAAATTAGTTAGTGCAATTTGATTGGGATGTTTTATGTCATAATACCCCTTTTCTTTTTTAAAGGATCGCGCCTTATGTACATAAAATCGCTCTAATCCAACGGACTCAAAGGTTTCTGTGGCGATAAAAGACAACGTGGCCAAAACCACGGACAAAGCATGATTTATTCGCATCCGATGTAAAATTAGTGAAATTTATGATTTACTTTTGATTGTAATGTTAAACAGGTACTTTACCTTTACAAATATCTTTTTTTCATGATTCGATTATTCTTTGCCTTTACCCTTGTTTTTGCAAATGTTATTGCTCTTGGCCAAGTGAGTATTTCTGGAGGAACAGGGATATTGAACGGTTTAGGAACAGGATACAAGCCGCTAGGACTTCACCTTGGATTAGAACTACCCCGTTCGAGTGATCTTACCTTTTATGTGCGCGCTTCAGCTTTTTTTCCATCATTAGGTACGGATACCAATTACGCGAACATGACTGCGATTAATACCACGATAACTCCCTACACGTTATCGGTAGCTTACCGTAGTAAATCCTCAACCTTTTATTTTGAAGGAGGTACAAGATCCTATATGTTAAATGATTACGATAACGGATTTGGGATATATGGTGGAAGTGTCTTTGGGGTTGGTATAAACCGCACGGTTTTGAAATATAATACTTATGATTATACCAATACCTATGCATGGGAAGGGAAATATTTACCCTCGAACGGAGCAGAAACCCAAGGAAATATTTATTATTTAGCGATTGGATTACAAGGAGGAATGAAGTATACGATTCCAATTAAAGGCACATTATACTTCGATATAACAGGAACCTATTCTATTTTGAATATTGCCAATAATACCGTAGGAAGTAGCAGTCCAACGTATTCTCGACTCAATTTCCTATTCAACCTCGGATATCGACGCGATCTCTATTAATTCGTGAAGTACCTGATCCAACGGAGCATTTCCATCAATCGTATATTGAACCGATCGATATAAAGGGTCCCTTTGGGTATAAAGTTCGTATAAAATCGCCTCTTGTTCCTTACGAGAATGTCCATCAAGCAAGGGACGACTTAAACTGGCGCCTTGGGATGACCGGGTTATTCGTGAAAGTGCTACCTCGGGATCAACGTGTAAATATACCGAAACCGTTTTATGCAGAAGCCAATGAAGGCTGGATTCCGTCAGAATAAATCCTCCTCCGGTGGCAATGATGCTAGGACCTATTTCAGCAAATGATTGACAAAATTCAGCTTCTTGAAATCTAAAATAATCCCAACCGTGAACTTGTACGATTTCCCAAATGGGTTTTTTTTCTCGTGCTTCAACCCAAGAATCTGTATCATAAACAGGCCAACCAAAATATTCCCCTAATGCGGCAGCTAAGGTTGTTTTACCACTCCCCATTAAACCCACCAAGGTAATCGGATGTATCATCTACGTCAAAAATAAACATTGAAACCATGTTTCGAAAAAAAATAACTATATTTGCACCCTCAAAATACTGATTCCGTAGCTCAGCTGGTAGAGCAATACACTTTTAATGTATGGGCCCTGGGTTCGAATCCCAGCGGAATCACAAAAGAAGTCCACTTCGGAACGAAGCGGGCTTTTTTGTTTTTTACGAATGAAGCTCGCTTCAATGAGGAAAAAATAGAAAAG
>RFQF01000005.1 GCA_009925805.1 Flavobacteriia bacterium
AATTACACCGTGGTTCAAACCTTAATGGCAGATTCCACAGATGATGTGCCCGCAAATAATAGCATTCCAAATGTGAGTTTCGCCGTAACCAATTACACCTATGCACGCGATAATGGAACACCGGCGGGTTCTACCAACAATGATCCTGACGGATTTGAAGTAGGTAACTTGTACGATATTTTCCACCAACAAGTGCTTAAAGGCATCGATGTTCGAATGCTTGGAGGGGCCAATGGAACTCCAGTGGGAACGGAAATGTTTGTTAAGCTGTATTCGATAGATACGGTAACGGGGGACTTCGTATTTGAATCAGAATCAGACCCGGTGATCGTAGCTGCGGGGGACCTTGGTGTAAATAGAATGATTGCGCTCAATGTTCCTGTTACCGTACAGCCGAACGTTACTTATCTTGCGGTTGCGGGTTCTGCCGGACAAGGATTGAAAGTAGTTAACGCGGGAACATCAGCTGTTCAAACCTCGTTTTTCTTGGATTACTCAAATCAAACGTGGTATTATCAAACATCCACTCCTTGGGTTCGCTTGAATTTTAACCCAAGCATCGGAGTCGAGGAAAACGCAGCTGCTATTGCCGCGTTGGTTTATCCAAACCCCGCCCATGAGACCTTAACGATCAAAGCAGATTTCAAAGGAGCGACAAGCGCACAGGGTGCGATATACAATCACTTAGGGGCAATGGTTAAAGGCATTCAATTTGCTGCTACGAATGGGATTCAAAACCAGCAAGTGGCCATTGAAGACCTTGCTCCAGGAATGTATGTTGTAAAATTACAATCCGAGTCGGGTGTAATTACAAAGCATTTTGTAAAGAAATAAAGGGCATATAACGAATCAATAAGGCCGGTTTTCCGGCCTTTTTTTATGCACTGGATTGATTGGGGATATATAGGGTTAATCGTTGCTTCGTTCATTGCAGCAACGGTAATCCCGTTGTCTTCCGAGGCCCTTTTTCTCGCAATGCTCGCGAATTTCAATCCGTGGATGTGCTTATGCTCAGCTACCCTGGGAAACACCTTAGGAGGTTGGTTTAATTATGGCATTGGATATATGGGGAATCCGGATTGGCTGAAGCGAATCCGTGTCAAACCCGAACACATAATGCGTTGGAAATCACGGGTTCAGCGTTATGGAGTTTGGTTGGCTCTTTTTTCTTGGTTGCCTTTTGTTGGTGACGTAATGGCGGTCTCCCTCGGTTTTTTTCGAGCTGATTGGAAAGGAAGTTTTTTCTTTATTTTGCTTGGGAAATTTTTGCGCTATTTGGTGCTACTTTGTTTTTATCAATATGTTCAGTGAGCGCTTCGTTTTTTGGTTGAAATTAGCCGCGATAGCCTTGTTTGGGCTTGTCTTGTTTCGCTATTTCGCGAACGAAGAGCCCTATCCAACAGGCGATGGAATCGAATATATTTTAACTACCGAAGCCTGGAAAAACCATGCATCACCGGACATTAGACCTACGGATTACTGTTCGTTCAAAGCGGATTTTCTCAAGCATCAAACCTGGGAGTCGAATTATAAGCGAACGGCCTTCGATGAGGTAGAGCAATTTTTAAATGAAAAACCGGAGATTCGGAAAGAATACGGAGGATTTTACCGCAGTTCTTCTGGGAAGGTTTATGGTTACCATTTTGTGTTTTATTCGCTGGTGAACGTTCCGTCAAGAGCACTTGTTTCATGGCTTAATGTTCATCCTATTAAGGCCTTTTTGTACACTAATTTACTGTTTTGGTTGGGTTTCTTCGCTTGGATTTTGTTTGGTTCGGCAAAGCAATTAATGAAAAATGTTTTTTTGCTGGGTATCTTGTTTTTTGGAGGATCGTTTTACTACTGTGCCTGGACCCATCCGGAATCGCTTACCTGTGTTTTGGTTGGGCTGAGCTTGTGGTTACTATTACAAAAAAAATTTCATGGGGCCTTATTGTTTTGCGCTTTGGCAACGCTACAAAATCAACCCATATGTTTTTTACTCTTGTGGATGTTTTTGGTGGTTGCTTGGGAATATAAATTCAAGGTTATTAACCTACTGATTTATCCCTTGTATGGTGCGATTGCTTTTCTTCCTTCGCTTTATTTTTATGTGCTTTTTGGCACAACAAGTCTTATCAAGGATGCCGGATTTTTATCGACCGACAATGTTACTTTACCACGAGTTCTTGGGTTTTTTCTGGACTTAAATCAAGGCATGGTGCTTGGGATAGGGTTGTTCCTGTTCTTGTATTTCGGCTTATGGGTGCGCCGTGTCTGGCAAATCGTTCAAACAAGAAAATTCGACCCTTGGGACCTTATGCCTTTCGTGGTATTGGCAATTACCCTGCTCGTAGCCTGTATGAACAATTGGAATCACGGAATGGCGATCATAAATCGTTATGCGGTTTGGGTCGAGGTCATGGTTTTGATGCACGTTTTTGTGCTTTTGGGAGATTGGAACACAAGGATTAAAGCTTCCTTAGTGACCCTATGTGGGGTAAGCCAATTAACCTTGCTTTACATTCATCTCCCATGGAATCGCTTCGATTGGTCCAATATACAGCACATGCCCTTAGCGAAATGGGCCATGAGGTATGATCCAACCATGTACAATCCCGATCCTCAAATTTTTATTGCGCGTACGAATCAAGTTTTCGATTTCACAAAAAACGCTTCCCCGGTGTTCTATTTTGATGAACATAACCGGCTTAAAAAAGTTGCAGTTCACGCCAACCATGTGGACACCTTGCGCTATTTTGGATATGTCCCAAAAGCATTAAACCAATATGCCTCCGCACGAAGCGGAAAAGAGCTTTGGTATTATATCAACGATTTTGAACAACGCTCAACCAAGTCAAGCCAAGAGGTGCTCTCCCTAATAAAGCAATCGGAGCTCCTTCGTATCCTGAACGAAATGAGCGCTAACCCGCAGTGGATGGAGTCCTTGCAAAAGAAAGCGACTCAAAACAAATGTTCCCGTAACGAGCAGATGCATCAGGACGCTGAGTTTATCTTCAACGAACGGCATGCTTTGCATTGATGGGAATAATTTCTCCTCGTTTAATAACAAACCCGTTTTCGGCCATTTCCAATAAGGGCAGATCATCCACGTTGTCGGAATAAGCTGCAAGAATGTGAGGGTTGGAAAATCGCTCTTTCAAACGCCTTATTTTTTCTCCTCCTCGACAGTTGGTTCCCAAGCGATATTGTTTTGGACCAAAAGTGAGTGTCGTGGCAATTACCTCTTCGACCCCTAATTGACGGCATGCGGGTAGAATAAAAGGCAGGGGCGAGGCGGAAAGGACCACCAGGCAGTGGGGGGTATGTTGAAAGCGCCGCAATTCCTCCAGGACTTTTGTGTTGAAAGGGCGTCTTGTATTCCAAAAATCTTCAGCCATTCGTTGAACTTCTTCGGGGCCATCTCGATGGATGAAGCGAATAAAACGGTTTTTAAATTCTGTGGTCGTTATGCGGCGGAACTTCCACATCACAAAATCCCACAATTGGTGTAATATGAAATGCAATCGATAGGGTTTTTTGCGGTAATAGAAGCGGCAGAAATCGAGCAAACTGTCGCGTGAATAAAGCGTCCCGTCAAAATCAAAAATGACCAGCGAGGAAGAACTATAAGACATAAATAATTAAAATCAAATAAACAATCCAAGCGGAGACAGTCCCAATAAGTAAGGGGTCTTTAAACAACAAGGTGGTGGGGTCTCCTTCCCCATCGTGTAAGCGCATTTCGCTGATTTGAATCAAACGTATTATTCCGAGAAACACAAAGAGCGAGCTGTATATTAGGTATTCAGAGCCAAGATTTTGCATCACTTTTATATCCATAGAATACAGCAAATACGCCATGACCGTGACGGTGGCCGATACGTAAATCAAGGTGTTAAGAAAGGAAACGCTGTAAGCGGCTAATACGGCGCGATGTTCTCTGGCTTTCGAATCCAATTGCTGAATTTCCGACTTTCGCTTCACCACGACCATAAGAAACGCGAGAAAGAACGTAACAACCAAAATCCAATTGGAAGGGGCAACCGCGAGGATGGAACATCCGGCCAAAACACGCAGGACAAAGTTTAACGAAACCACAAACAATTCAAGTAAAGCTACCTGCTTGACCCAAAATATATACACCAAGTTAGCACACAAATACCCCATTACAAGCAAAAGGAAAGACAACGGCAAGCCGCTTATAAAAAACAAGGATAAAGCCGCGAAAAGCATCAATAAACTGATTGAAAAAGCCTTCGTGCGCGAAATTTTTCCCGAGGCTATCGGTCTTTTACATTTTCGAGGATGAAGCGCGTCTTGGTCCGCGTCTTTTAGATCGTTTTGGATATAAACAAAGGAACTTATGAACGAAAACACGATGAATCCCGAAAGGAGGGATAACAAGAGTGGCCCATCCAACAGTTTTAGGGAAAATATCGCCGGAAGAAAAAGAAAGCCATTTTTAATCCAACTTTTCGCGCGTAGGAGTTGAGCAAAGGTTTTCATGGAGTTTTAGGTATTGTTTTCCATCCGGAGAAAGCGTCGCCCGGAAATGCTTGATAGGACGCATTTGGAATCGAGCGGTAGATGGGGGTAATGTTGTAATGTGCTAACTTAAGCTCAAAGGAATTCATCCATCCCCTTTGGAGGGCAACTTGTTTCCCGCGAAGGCTCAAGAGCGCTTGCTCAAGCGGAATCGATTTTTCACGAACCCACTGCCAGTTTTGATAACTGGTGATGAGGCCATTCCCTAGGAATAATAGTATAAAAACAAGGGCAGACCCTTGAACCCACCGCAAAGGATCACGCAGCAAGGAAAGACAGACAAGGACTACCACGAACAAAAGCTGGGGAGCGTAACGCAAATTCCAAAACTCTGGCTGTACCAGGATGGAAAGAATAAGTGCAGCGAGAAGCAGCCATATTTTCCAAGACGGCCTGCGCAAAGCAAGGAGCACAAGAAGGGGGATAAAGAGAATCCACAACTCCGCCTCAATTGGTCCGAAAGGGCTCATCGTTACGGGCTGATGGTTTCGGTAGTAGGGAACCGAGGAATTGATTACCGAAGAGGTAAATAGGGGTTTGGCCACCGAGGGATGATCGTGGTCGGTGTAAATTGGCAACGATGCATGCGCTTTCCATGCCTTTTGAAAGCGGTTCATCTGGAAAAAATCCTGAGGATATTGTACTTCGGCAATCGCTTTTCCTTCATTGTTTTTTCCGAGAATTGGAAAGAAAGGATGTCCTTGTTCCACAGAATTTCGAACATAGGTGGGGTAGCCCACCACGACAACCCCAGTCATCACGATAACCACAACTCGACCGATGAGTGGCCATGGAATCCTACGCAGTTTCATCCCGTAAAATAAAATCCCGAAAACACAAAAAATAAGGGAATATACTAACCCCGTAAACTTGATGTTAACCAAAAAGACAAAACTTAGTAGTACCCAAGGGAAAACGCCTTGGTCGAACTCCAGGTATTCCAACCCAAGCACTAAAAATATCCCCAAGTACGAGAATAAAATACCGTCCACATAAAAACTGAAAATTTGTCCAAGGGTAATGGTAGAAGCACAGCACATGAGCGTAACCAGAAGGCTATAAAAAGCAGGCAACTTGAGGCGAAACTGCAACAACGGGAAAAGTAAACAGGCCAAGGATAGCAAGCTTAGTAAGTGAAGCCCTTTTCCGAGTTCAATGTTGTCGGTCAAGGAAAAGACGCCACCTTGAAAGACCCAAGCAGCTTTGGGATAACAATTCACATAGTTGGCGTTTAATCCGGATACTTTAGTCGTTGAAATTGCCGGGTCCCATATTGGATTCCACCCTTCTTTTAACAAACGAACGGCGTCTTGATGGTACCATTGTCCATCGAATGAAACGTCGAAATAGGTGTTGCAAATTCCGAAGGAAAGGACGATGAACCCAATACTCAATGCGCCCCATAGTAAGGTAAGCTGCGGACGGTAAGTAAAATAAACAAGTGCAAAGGCCCCTAACAAGGTAAGGAATAATGACCAACCGCTAATCGAAAAGCCTAAGGTAAAAAATAGCGTAGCCAAGCATAAATATAATGCAGGAAAAAGGAACAAAACCAAACCCGTTGCGTATAGCTGAAAATGGAATGCTTTCATACTGCCGAAGTTAATGGCTTTCATCGGTTTATGAATGTTAAAAGGGGGATTTAGTTTTGAAGGATTGAATAAAAAGTATTAATTTTCGTAGCGTATATATGAGATATTGCCTGCTTCTATGGTGTTTTGTTTGGGTTTCATCCTTGGGATTTGCTCAAATTCAAACAGGATCTTGGCGCTTACACACGGCAACCTTACGGGCCATCGATATTGCAAGTGACAACGCTACGGTGTATGTTGCCTACGAAAACGGATTGCTCAGGTATCATTTAGTCTCTAAGGAAAAAACGTTGCTGAACAAATTGAGCGGCCTCTCCGATATCATGTTGTCTTGTTTGTTTTATGACTCAATTGGGCAAGCACTTTATGTGGGGTATCAAAATGGAAACATCGACCAAATCATAGGAGACCGCATTTTTAATATCCCGGCAATCGAGATGGCTTCTTTCCCGGGAAGCAAAAAAATAAATCGATTTTATCGCAGCGATGAGGGAATTTATGTTTGTACGGATTTCGGAATTGTTTTATTGAACCCCACCAAGAAAGAGGTAAAAGACACCTATTATCCTACCAATGGTGAAGAACCAATTGTTGATTTAACCGTAAAAAATAAAACCATTTTTGCACTTACTCCCACGAGGTTGCTTACAGCTCAGGAAAAGGATCCTTTGCTTCCATCGCCTCAAGGATGGTATCACGATGTTCGATTGAAAAGTTGGAATTATGGTTCGTACGCGGCTATTGAAAACGTTAGCGATGAAATCTTTGTGTTAGCTCGTTCAACATCGTATGCCAATGATACCGTACTCAAGCTAATTCCCTCGGAATTTGCAACCTTTCCTTTTTACACGAGCACATTGGAAATCAATAATCTATCTCAACACAATGGACGGTTAGATGTTTTGGCTGATGGAGCGATACTATCTACCGACATGCAAGGGCAAATAACAGAAAATGTATTAAGTTTTTATTTAGGATTTTTTTTTCGTCCCAATCAAATCGTGGTATTGCCCAACGGGGAAAAATGGATGGCCGATGACTTTTCGGGTCCCATTCGTTTGATAGGAGAATATTCCTATGAGAAAATCAATTATCCCGGCCCTCCGCGCAACGATTTTTATTCCATGGATTGGAACAAAGGAAAGCTGGCCATTGCAAGTGGGCGCTTAGAATTTAAAAGCCCAGGGTTTTTACGCCATGGTTTTTATATGTTTGAATCAGAGGCGTGGACGTATAACGATAATTCAACCTTGCAAGAGTGGAAAAACATAGACATTCACGATTTTATAGACATTGCTGTTAATCCTAAAAATTCCGATGAGGTTGCTGTTGCCAGTTATTCAGCTTACCCGCTGTCGGTGGTTAACACCAAATCGAACAGTTGTGCGGTTTTCGATAATACCAATAGCCCGTTGCAATTGAGTTTAGCTGGCAATGGTTGGGCATTAGCTTCAGATGTTTGTTACGATTCTAAAGGAAATTTATGGGTCCTCAACGGTTGGTCTGACCGCCCGTTAGTAGTTCGCCAATCCGACAACACATGGTGGGCCTATGATTGTGGGCAAGCGGCGCGAAACAAATACACCACGAAGTTGGTGATAGATAAAAACGATAATCTTTGGTTCGCCACAGAAACCAATGGGCTCTTCGGTTTCAAGTATACGAAAACGTTCGACAATACCGGCGACGATCAAAACATTAATCTAACGAGTGGAGATTTCACCGGGGCTTTGCCCTCAGAAAATGTAACCGCCTTAGCGGTGGATTTAGATGGCGAACTTTGGATTGGAACGGACGCAGGTTTCGCGGTACTGTACAATCCCTCAGGAACCTTTGATGCTGCCAATGGAGGATATAATGCCCAACGTATCAAAGTACGCTTTGAAGGGAACGTAGAATATATGTTAGGTTCTACTCACATTACTGACATTGAAGTAGATGGTGGAAATCGAAAATGGATGGCCACTTCCGGAGCAGGGTTGGTACTGCTTTCTGCCGATGGATCGGAAATCGTTCAACAATTCACCACTGAAAACTCTCCCTTGATTTCTAACAATATTTATGATCTTAAAATGAATCAAGAGACGGGCGAGTTATTCATTATTACGGATTTAGGGCTGGTTTCATACCGTTCCGATGCTTCGCAAGACGTGGCTGATTATTCGAGCACGAAGGTTTTTCCTAATCCCGTTAGACCCAGTTACGAAGGTGTAATTACCATTCAAGGAATTCGGTATGATTCCGATGTAAAAGTAACCGATGTGGCAGGAAATCTTATTTTCAAAACAACCTCCAACGGTGGAACTGCCACTTGGGATGGAAAACGGGTCGATGGAACGAAAGTGGAAACGGGCGTTTATTTAATCTGGACCGCAACCAATGAAGGAACTTCACGAAAGGTGGGTAAGGTGGTTGTGGTGAACTAATGGTTACTATGCATGTTTTTATTGGTTAAATCGAGGTTGCTTTAGTATTGATTCGTATTTTTACTAAAAAATTACCATGTATCCTTTAGAAATAGTACAACCCATGAAAAATGACCTAACGAGTGTTGGGTTTGAAGAATTACTCAGCGCCACGGCTGTGGACGAGGCGCTCGTTTCCTCCCCGGAAACAATGTTGCTTGTAGTTAATTCGGTTTGCGGTTGCGCAGCTGGAAATATGCGTCCGGGCGTTAAAATGTCCTTGAATCATAGCAAAGTACCATCAAAATTATACACGGTATTTGCCGGATTCGATACCGATGCCGTGCAACAAGCTCGAAAGTACTTTTTACCGTATCCTCCTTCTTCTCCTTCTATAGCTCTTTTCCACCAAGGAGCTTTGGTTCATTTTATCGAGCGCCACCATATCGAGGGGGTTAGTGCTTCCTTAATTGCGGAGAATTTACAAGCCGCCTACGACGAGTATTGTTCGTGAGAAAAGGATTTTATTTAAGTTCCTGCTCGACGTGTAGAAGGATTCGAAGTGAAGTCTCCTTTCCCGAAGACATCGAATGGATTGATCTAAAGATCCGCTCAATCACTGTAAAGGAATTGGAGGAAATTAGAGCAAAAGTTTCTTCTTACGAGGCCATGTTCTCCAAGAGATCGCTTAAATATGCTTCCGTCAAGGAGTTGTTAATCCATGAGGAGGCCTTCAAAGATCATATCTTGAAAGAGTATACGTTTTTAAAAAGACCGGTAATTATTTATGACGATTTCGTTTCGGTTGGAAGCGAAAAGGCGGTTATCGAATCTTTGAAACGAAAATTTAATTCCGTTTAGCGCGAAGCAAATACCGTTCATTGCGATAGACCAAGTAAACGTACCCGGCAATGAACAAGTTACCGATTACTAACAGTCCGAAATGCACTTCTTTCAGGGAAACCTTGAATCCTGTTCTAAGCAGACTAAAAACACAGTAAATTCCGATTGCGCTTCCTATGTAAAGAAAAAACTTTCGTGAATTGTAAGGAATGGGATAGTGCTTTTTCCCCCAGTAATAGGATAACGTCATTTGCGTAAAATAGGCAAGCAAGGTTGCCCAAGCGCAGGCCATAAAACCATACATTGGGATAAATAAAACGTTGATAATTATAGTAACGGCCGCCCCTATTAAAGCAATATAAGCGCCATATTCGGTGCGATTGGACAATTTATACCAAACGCTCTGATTGTAATAAATTCCAAGGCAAACATTGGCAAATAAAAGAATGGGAACCACTTTTAATCCAACATAATAGGCATCTTTTCGGATAAAAAATTTCAGGATTCCAACGTTAATCGAGACGAATAAGAACGCAATGCAAACAAGCGCGATAAAAACGTTCATTACACGGGCGAAGACCACCTCACGGTTTTGATTTTTAAGTTGGTTAAAGAAAAAGGGTTCGGCCGCATAACGATAAGCTTGAAGTAAAATAGTAACGAGCATGGCAAGTTTATAACAAGCACTGTAAATCCCGACTTGAGCCGTAGCTTGTTCGAGAGAATTTGGAATATTTGGATCATATAGAATTTGTTTGAGTAAAACTCGGTCAAGGGTTTCATTGATGATCCCGGCAAAACCGGCAATAACCAGTGGCCACGCATAAAGCATCATTTTTTTTATGAGGATAAAGTCTACGGCCAATCGAACTCGAGCAATAATGTCGTATACCATTATTACTTTCACCCCTGAAGCAAGTAAATTAGCAATTAACACGAATAAAATACCTTCTTCGGGACGTTGAGGATTGAAAAATAATAGCAAGAAAAGTAAGTTTAACCCGATATTTAGCAAGATAGAGCTGAATTGAATGGTTACGAACCGTTTTGCTTGGTTTTCGGAGCGAAGTTTCGCCAAAGGAAGAGCTGCTATAGCGTCAATACAAACAATACTACCTATTAAAAGAATGAATTCGTTATGCTCCTTATAGAGCATCCATGTTGCAATCCATGGATTCGTAAAGTATAAAACGAGGAAAACCCCCGCGTTTAGAGCTACCACCGGAATAAATGAATTATTAAACACTTTATCGGGGTCAGGCGCTTCTTGAATGAACCGAAAATAAGCCGTTTCCATGCCTAAAGGCAACAGAACCATTAAAAAAGCCACATAGGCGTATAAATCGGATAGAACCCCATAGTCCGCAGGTTTAGCGAAAACGGCCGTGTATAAGGGAACCAATAAATAGTTGAGCAATCTTCCCAGAATACTTGGAAGACCATACAGCGCAGTTTGTCCAAAAAGCTTCGCTATCGGAGAAGCCATTAGCCGCGGAAGTTGGCTTTTTCTTTTCGTAAAAACGCTTGGGTGCCCATTCTAAATTCGGGTGTTCCGAAACAAGCGGCAAAGGATTCTATTTCAACGTTGAAACCTTGGGAGATGCCATCAAATCCGGCATTCACCGCGGTTATCGCTTTTTCCAGGGCATTGGGAGCGTTTTTTAGGATTTTAGCAGCAAGAGCCATCACCTCTTGTTTTAATTCAGCAGGTTCAACAACGGAATTCACCAGCCCCCACGAATTTGCTTGTGTTGCATTAATCATTTCTCCGGTAAAAATCAGTTGATTAGCACGACCACGACCGATCAGCTGCGGAAGACGTTGCGTACCTCCATAGCCAGGGATTACTCCAAGGGATACTTCTGGCAATCCCATGCGCGCATTAGAGGAGGCAATACGAATATGACACGCCATGGCAAGCTCCAACCCTCCACCAAGCGCAAAACCATTTACTGCGGCGATAACGGGCTTATTCATTTGTTCAATGTAGTTGAAAAGAATCGCTTGTCCAGTAGCCGCCAATGCTCCCCCTTCGGAGTTGGTGTAGTCGGCAAATTCTTTAATATCGGCTCCGGCTACAAAGGCCTTTTCTCCAGCACCTGTAATACATACTACCCCAATGTTGGCATTTTCACGAAAATCCAAGAGTGCTTGGTGAAGTTCCGCAATCGTTTCGCGATTTAGGGCATTCAATTGATCAGGACGATTAATAGTAATCCAACCTACCTGATTTTCTTGTTCAAGGATGAGGTTCTTGCTCATAATGGAAATTTCTATAAAAATACAGGTTTTTTCGGTTGAAGAATCCCAGAACTTGGTTGACTTATCCGACATTAAACGAATAACACACGAACAAAAACGAATAAAAACCGATTCTTCTCCGTTCTCGCCTCAATCTTTGCAAAGAAAACGGGGGAAACCTCAAACCTAAGTTTAATTTTTAAAAAACAAAAACAATGAATCACTTAAGAAATAAAGTAAACCTTATGGGGCGATTAGGAACGGCTCCAGAAATTATGAATTTTGAATCGGGAAAAAAACTTGCTCGATTCTCTTTAGCAACCAATGAGCGCTACAAAGATAAAAACGGCGAATGGCAGGATGATGTGCAATGGCACAATGTAAACGTATGGGGTAAAATGGCCGATCGTCTTGAGAAACTCGATAAAGGTCAAGAGCTTTTATTAGAAGGTAAAATTTCGTACCAATCCTATGATAATGGGAAAGGAGAAAAGAAATATAGCACCATTATCGAAGTGAGCGATTTTTTAATCCTAAATAAAACAGCACCGGAGGTAAAGCAATGAATCATGTTTCGTTGATTGGAAGGATGGAAGGCCACCCGGTGGCCGGCACCATGAATGGAGGGAAAGGTTGCGCTCGATTTCGATTAATTACCCAACAAAGCGTCATTGATGAGCAGGGTAAAAGGCGCGAAACAAAACAAAAACATGACCTCTACGCATGGGGAAAATGGCACCAATTGCTGAACGAAGTTGGTCAACCGGACTTAAAGGTAGCGGTAGAAGGAAAGTTAGTTAACCGCTATGTTCGATGGAAAGGGCAACTTCTGAAAATCACGGAAATTGAAGTAAATGATCTCGTGCTGATGTAAAACCAACGAGGGAAAGGCGGCGTTAGGATCCCGCGGCCAATCCCCTATATATAGATAGTTCAATGAAAAATTATGTAACGCTGGTGGGAAGTATCTCACGCTGTCCCTCAGTCGTAAACTTTGAGGATGGAAATAAAATCGTTCGATTCTTGGTTACAACGCCGAAGATTTATCGAAAGAACGACGGAAAGTACAGTTCCCGTTTGGATTGGCATAGCGTTTTTGCCTGGGGGAATATGGCTTCTTTTGTGGAGAATCACGCAGAGGTTGGAAAGAAGGTTGCCATTCATGGACGCCTTGTGAACAGGACGTTCTTCGACAAGCAAGGAAGACAACGAAGTTCTACCGAGGTTGAACTGAGGCAAATCATAGGATTGTGATTTTATGGACGAGAAAGCCCGGGAAACCGGGCTTTTTTATTAAAAACGATAATCATTAAATAAGGGAGACCTAATTCCCAATATTGGCGACAGTTTGAATTGATTTTGTTGTTGGTTATGCAGATAAACCATAAAAAGCTCGCAATAAATTTCTGAAAAGAAGAAACGCCTCAAGCTGTACGAAAAATTTAAACGGCCCTTAATGAACGATGTTTTTTGTCCCTGAAGCAAGGAAACACCAAAATCGGATGGGCGATTGGTGTACGGTAAAAAGATATTACTTCCGTAATTTATGGAAGATGAGTCTCGGCCTTGCGCTCCCAATTGTACTTCTCCGAAGATAGCCCCCCTTTTTTTTGACACTTTAAACTGGGTTAGCACCTCCCAAAAATTGGCCCCTAAGGGATGTGCAAGAACTTGAGAACCGTTGGAGTAACTCAAGGGCTCGCCAAGATGGGAATAGGTGTATGGGCGAACCGCATTTGCTTCGATGCGCAGGCTATAACGTAATAAGTTCGAAGAAAAACGGTATTTCCAACCCAATTGTCCTGCGAATTTATTTGCCCAATATTTCGATTTATTTAACAACGCACTCAGCAGGAAATCATCGAGTAGAAACTGTCCATAAATTTTACTATTAGCATGAAATTTAAATGCCGCACCAAGTCCAATGAGCACATTGTCTCCTGATCCTAACGAATACTCTAATGGTCGAATTACCACAAAAGGATTTAAGTAAGCAGGATCAAAAGATCGATGCGTAAGGGTGTCACCACTATTAAAAATAACGGCTTCAAAAAATTGTAGATCGACGCGTTTTCCTATTGAACCGTGGAGGAAATGCGTCATGAAGAATTTTTTCTGCAAGGAATTGTTGCCCAAATACGACAGCATTGCTTGGTAGCTTAAGGGACCAATATTGAAGCGTGATGAAATAAAGGGATAGGGTTTTCCAAAGTCGGAAATAAAAAGGGATCTCGCGCCTTCACCATAAAAATTACGATCATATCCAAGTTGTGCGTTGAAATAGCGGGAAGGTTTAACCCCTAAACGAATGCTCGGGTCCCACTGGAGAAACACATTCTTAAGGCTTAATCCATTTTGATTAAAAACGCTGTGATTGGAATAGGCTCCAACAAAAGCACTAAGGCGCATAAAAAAGGCCGATTTCTCAAAGTCTACGAGATATCCTCCGCGAATTTTACCCTGAGCGGAGGTGTGCGCCTGAAGGGCTAAGTCAATCAAGGGTTGGTGTCTCAGAAATTTCCCATGAATAGGCCGATGGCCAAGTGCGGGAAATATAGGAAGCTGCGAGGTTGAACTGTCGTACGGGTTATCTTGCCTCAAATACCCTAAGGATTGACACAAACCAACGCCTTGCCAGTAAATGGCAATAATAAAAAGCAAGCGTTTAATATACATGTTGGTTTGGAAATAGGGACGTTTTCATTCCTGCAAATAGAAAGCGAGTAGGCGTTGAAGAACTGCCTTTTCGGTAGTCCAAGGATACAAAAATTACGCATTGGGAAATGGGATTAAGGACAAACCCAAACTCACCGATTCCATGGATCACTTGATGCTCTAGCGTATAGGTGTCTCGAAAAAGGATGGATTTACCAGATTCAGAAGCATAGTTTTGTAATGTGAAATCGATATAAAAGCGTTTATACGCCAATTTTCCTAAAAGCAAGACTTCTTTTGTTCCGTTGCCGATGAGGGATCCCAATGGCATGTTGTTGCTGGAAAAACTCAACCCATAGGTTTCCCCGTAAAAGGTGTTTCCTACCGAAGTAAAAGAGGCATTGAAACTCATGAAAAACCTGTTGTGAAACGTTATGCAATATTTGGCCCCTATTTGATAGCTTGTAGCATGGGAGTTGAGTCCTCTGCAAAAGGCTTCTCCATACAGCCGTAGATTATTCACGGGTTCGATGCTCCCAATGACACCCCACTGGGGAAAGGATACGCGTTGGTTGGCCAATCGGTCAAACCCAGGTAAAGGGATCCAAAACAAGGGAGAAAAGGGGCGCTCTTGTAGGCTATCACCTCCTTCCCAAATCGTTTGATAAACCGCCCCTAATTGAAAATGGTTACCCGAAAACAGCAATGCATTCATGGAATAACCTTTTTTATAATACGGACTTTCTACATTAGCATAAACGGGTTTTCGAATGAGATCAAAGAGGCGTCCCTTAGCTATATAATATCGCAATTTCGGGGTAATTTGGAGGATTCCCCCAATCAAAGGCACTTGATTGTGTGTAGACCAAAACAAAGAACGCATTCCATCTCCAAAGCGCAGGGGAGCATTTCCACCATACACGGAAAACCGTTGATGGATTTTCCACTGCATGCCTCCTTGGGAATAGGCGTAATCAAAGCCTTGGGCTTTAAAGGGTTTCGTTCTTCCTGCGCCTGGAACCATACCGTTTTGTTGGTTGTAGGAATTACTTCCAGGATAAAATTCTCCATGGTGTTTTACAAAGTCCTGTTGATACACCGGAAAGACGCTTTGATTTTCCATAATCATCGCATAACACGAGAAGGACTTATAATTCGCAGTAAAAAGCATACCACGGGAGTTTTGGTATCGGCGTTCAGACAACCCTTGCTCTTTACCCATCCAAACAGCGAAAAGGGGACTTGCGTTGAAATTAGCTCCAAGACTATCGTTGTAATGTAATAGATACAACGAGTCAAATCGATGTATGCCCTTTTTCCGAATCGCTTTGGGGATGGATTGAAGGCCTAAATCCAACCATTCCTCCCTAATACGATGATTTCCTTGGTTATATACCGTGGATTGACTAAAACACACATCAACTAAGGATAAAATCGAAATCAGGAGAAGAAAGCGATTTTTCACAACGAAATCAAAGCGTCATTTCGGGCACGGAGGGTGGAATCACCAAGGTGCCTTCGGTTTTAGCCATAATTTCCTCGACGGAAACCCCAGGAGCCCTTTCCAACAAATGGAAAGCACCATGTTGTATTTCAAGAACCGCTAATTCCGTAACGACCTTTTTTACGCAAGCAACCCCAGTAAGAGGCAAGGTGCAGGTTTTCAAAAGTTTCGATTCCCCGGCTTTGTTGCTGTGCATCATCGCCACAATAATATTCTCTGCCGAAGCAACAAGGTCCATGGCACCCCCCATTCCTTTGACCATTTTACCGGGAATTTTCCAATTGGCGATATCGCCATTTTCGGAAACTTCCATAGCTCCCAAAACGGTTAACTGAACGTGCTTTCCTCGGATCATGGCAAAGGAAGTTGCAGAATCGAAAAAAGCCGCTCCCGGTTTCACGGTAATCGTTTGTTTGCCTGCATTGATTAAATCCGCATCTTCTTCCCCCTCAAAAGGAAAGGGGCCCATTCCTAGAACACCGTTTTCCGATTGAAACTCAACATTCAGTCCTTCAGGAACATAGTTGGCCACCAAGGTGGGAATACCAATACCTAAATTAACGTACCAGCCATCACGTAATTCTTGGGCAATCCTTTTGGCAATTCCGATTTTATCTAAAGCCATAATTTATCGAGTTCTTACCGTTCGTTGTTCAATGCGTTTTTCAAAAACGGCACCTTGAAATATTCGTTGAACAAAAATTCCGGGAGTGTGAATAAAATTGGGGTCTAAGGTTCCGGCGGGAACCAGTTCTTCAACTTCTGCAATGGTAATTTTACCGGCCATGGCCATCATAGGATTGAAGTTCATGGCGGTTGCTTTGTACACAAGGTTCCCTTCTGTATCCCCTTTCCATGCCTTCACTATGGCAAAATCGGCTGTTAGCGCTTCTTCCAGAATGTGGGGTTTACCATTAAAAATACGCACTTCTTTTCCTTCGGCTACCTCGGTACCAAAACCTGCCGGCGTAAAAAATGCAGGAATTCCGGCCCCGCCGGCCCTGCAGCGTTCTGCCAAGGATCCTTGGGGAATTAAATCCACTTCCAATTCTCCCGATAGCATTTGCCGCTCAAACGCATCGTTTTCTCCAACATATGAACTGATCATTTTTTTGATTTGTTGTTGTTGGAGTAAAAGCCCTAATCCGTAATTATCTACTCCGGCGTTATTTGAAATACAGGTTAATTCCCGCACACCCATTTTTACCAGTTCTTTTATGGCGTTTTCGGGAATTCCGCACAGTCCAAATCCGCCAATCATGAGGGTCATGCCGTCCTTAATTCCGGCTAAAGCATTTTCTATCGAAGGCTGAACTTTATTCATCGGATTTGAGTATTAAAAAAGCACGTCGGTTTCGTCAACACTTTCTGGATCTGGTACATCGGAGCAGTCGTAGGCCCTAGGGTCATAATTTGGAGGTTCTGTGAAGTCTCGAGTAGTGAGGGACAAGACAGCGTCTTTGTAGGCCTGTTGCATGTAATAACCGTAAATTGGAAGGGCCATTCTTGCTCCTTGTCCCCAATTCATGGACTTAAACCGAACCGCACGGTCTTCTGCGCCAACCCAAACGCCTGTAACGAGGTCCGGGGTTATTCCAATAAACCAGCCATCTGAATTATTTTGGGTGGTACCCGTCTTTCCTGCCGTAGGCGGTATGGAGCCGTATTTTCCACTCCTCAAACTTCCCCCGGTACCGTAATTGATTACTCCTTGCATCATTTTTAGAACTTCATAGGCCACAGTGGCGTTTAATGCCTCATCCGAGTAAGGCGACGCTTCATAAATAACTTTACCGTTTCGGTCTTCAATGCGCTCTATCGTCGTGGGCCGATTATATTCCCCATTATTCGCGAAAATGCATTGAGCTGCCACCAATTTGAAAAGGGAAAGATCCATGCTTCCTAAGCACATGGAAGGAACAACATCGTTAGGATTGAGCTGAATTTCCATTTTTTTAAGGAGTTTTTCAATTTCAAAAGGCCCGCCGGATTTGTTGGCGGGGTTAAACTGTCCCATACGCGCCATCACCGCTACTGTGGTTGGGTTGGAGGACAAGGCAATTCCCATTTTAACGTTTTTGGCAACTTCTCCTTCCGGGCAATACCGGCCCACTACCGAATTATTAGCATCGACCAGATCAACGCAGTATTCTCCTGGGTTGAAGGTGGAACACGGATTTACTACATTTAACGAAAGCGCCGCAGCATAAACAAATGGTTTGATGGTAGAACCGACTTGACGTGTTCCTTGCCGAACATGATCGTAGGAAAAATGTTTAAAATTTACCCCACCCACCCATGCTCGAACAAATCCAGTTTGCGGTTCAATGCTTATTAACCCGGCATGGAGAAATGCTTTGTAATATCGGATGGAGTCATTCGGCGTCATGACTGTATCTATTTCTCCTCGCCAGGAAAACACCCGCATTTGTACGGGCGCGTCAAAGGTGGACAAAGCCTCTCGTTCGCTTAATCCTGCCGCCACCAAAGATTTAAACCGACCGGAATTTCTCCGAGCACTGTTCATGAGAGAAACAACAACTTCTTTGGAAATTTGATTGGAAAACGGGAAGTTCTTTAGGCCTCTATTGTTGCTGTTAAAAGCAGGCTGAAGCGATTCTTTAATGTGTTTTTCAACAGCTGATTCCGCATATTTTTGTAGCCGGGTATTGAGCGTTGTGTAGATTTTTAGACCATCGCGGTAAATATCATAAGATTGACCGTCTTCTCGCACGTATTTTAATGTTCCATCCTCATTTTTCTTTAAAAGAATGTCTGTAACCTCTTGCCTCAAGATTTCTCGAAAATACGGAGCCATCCCTTCTTTGTGATCGACGGCTTGATAGTTTACGACAACAGGTAATGTTATAAGTTTGTCATATTCTTCCCGGGTGAGTTTATACCCAAGAGACTCGTTGCCTTTCTCACTATTTCGCAACCATTGATAGAGCACTTGATTTCGACGATTCACGGAGCGCATCGAGTCCTTGGAACGAGCCTCCATAATTTCTGAATAATCGACACTTGCGGGTGCAATGCCTTTGCGACGGCTGATGATTTTGCGGTAATTTTTGATTTTATAGGTATATGGGTTGTAAAGGGCTGGGTTTTTACACATCCCGATAAGCATTGCCGCTTCCTGTTTTTGTAAATTTTTAGGGCGCTTATTAAAATAAACTTTGGAGGCATTTTCAATACCAACAGCGTTGTAGAGAAAATCAAACTGGTTGAGGTACATGGTTATTATTTCCTCCTTGGTATACCTGGATTCTAAGCGAGTCGCAATAATGTTTTCTCGGGCTTTTTCATTCAATCTTCGGAATTTACCGATAATTCCTCCACTTTGGGAAAGCAAGGTTTCACCGTTGGCTCGAGCAATTTCTTCGCGTTGTCGTTGTTGCAAAGTGAAGAGGAGTTTTGCTAACTGTTGCGATATGGTCGAGGCGCCACCTGCGCGCCCTAAAGAACTGAAAGAACGGACAATAGACTTAAAATCAACACCGGAATGTTCTTTAAAACGCTCGTCTTCTGTGGAGATCAAGGCATCAAAAACATACGGTGAAATGTTCTTGTATTCTGCACTGGTTCGATTTACTTGCCAATACCGCCCTAACGTGTCTCCTTCCTCTGCTAGAATTAAAGAGGCTTGTAATTCAGGCGGGTTGTCCAACATGGAAATCGGAGGCAAATCATCTTCCGATTGCAAAACCAAGAGCGCCAAAACGAATAAAAAGGGCAACAAGGAAACAACCCAAAATATTCTTGTAAAGCGTTTTCGTGAATTTTCGGTTAGCATCAATCGACGATTTATTTCAAAAATACAATTTATCTGAGAACATCCTTTCGTTGACTATCGAGTTTTAATAGAATAAACACCATGGAGGTAAAAGCAAGAATAGAGGAACCGCCGTAACTGATGAAAGGGAGAGGAATACCAATTACAGGAGCAAGCCCAATGTTCATTCCAACGTTGATAGCAACATGATAAAAGAAAATCATACCTACGCAATAAGCATAAATTCTAAAAAAGGTAGAGCGTTGACGTTCAGCGATGCTAAATATTCGGAGAATAACAAAAACATAAAGACTCAGCAACAGTAGTGAACCTAAAAATCCCCATTCCTCTGAGAAGGGACAAAAAATAAAGTCCGTTTCGCTTTCAGGAACATGATTCGTACGCATGCTTGACACCGAGGCCTGAAGATATCCCTTACCATAAATTCCACCGGAACCTACGGCGGCCATTGCGCGGTTCCTGTTATAATCATCTCCGTTTGGGTCTTCCTTTAAGCCTAAAAAAAGTTCAATGCGATTTTTTTGATGCGGTTTGGCTACATGTTGAAAAACAAAAGAAATGCTGTTAATCAACATAATTATAAAAGCGTAAGCGCTCAATAGCACTACAAGATGGTTTTTTCTATAGCGAGGATAACCAAAAAATATAAGCAATAGCAGAAAAATCAGCCCTAAAAGGGTAATGAATAGGCTTAACAGTTGAATACCGGGAAGCTCCAATCCCAAGATATGGATAGGAGTATTCGACAGCAACAAACTCATTAAACATAATATCAAGGTAAAGAATAGAAAAGGGATGAAATGGGTGCCAAGCCAAGTGGTTTTAAAACGAACTACCCGGAAGTAATTGATTATTCGCAATAATAAAGGGTCAAAGGAAATTCCTTCTCGGTACATTACAAATAGGAATGAACTAAAGACCAATAAGGTTCCGGCATCGGGTTGCAAGGCCACTAAAAATCCGGGCAAGGCAAGAATAACGAGGATGTTAACAACCGTTTGAAGATTCTGTAATTTTAGGTTGATTTGATCAATTATTTTAGCCAAATAGAGGGCGGTAGCTATTTTAGCAAACTCTGCGGGCTGAATTCCTAGACCTCCGATTCCCAGCCAAGCTCTGGCTCCATGTACCGGAGGCATAAATAAAACGATAACAAGTAAAACCAAGCACCCCAAATAAATAAATTCAGCAAATTTTCGATAGATATCTGCATCAATCAGTAACATGAGAAGCCCAACAAAAAGCGATATCCCTACCCATAATAGTTGTTTTCCATATTTTTCCCCCATCGATAAAATGGAAGGACTTTCCGGATTATAGGTAACGGAATACACTGTAAGAACCCCTAAAAACATTAGGGTTAATACCGCGATTAAAAGGGGCAAATCCAGGTTGGCAAAAAGACGATCTTTGGTTCGCATTAGGTTAAGGACTATAGTTTTGTGTTCTTTATTAGTTGTTCTTTTTCAAGGTTAACAATAGATTTTTTAAGATATTTTTCAATCATTAGCCCTGCAATAGGAGCCGCCCATACCCCGCCTGCGCCAGCATTTTCTACAAAAACAGCCAATGCAATTTTAGGGTTGTCTTTCGGAGCAAAGGCAATGAATACGGAATGGTTTTTTTTATTTTTCCCATTTTGAACGGTTCCGGTTTTTCCACAAACAACGTAATCAGCACTTCTAGCCTCCGAGCCGGTTCCGCCAGGTTCATAAACAACCCTGCGCATACCTTCAATCACCACATTAAAATGTTGTTGGTTTATTGGAACAACATGTTTCTTAAGATATACCGCTCTAGGCCCTTTATTACCAATGGATTTAACAAAATGAGGGGTAATGAACCAACCCCGATTGGCAATCATTGCTGCGATATTGGCCATTTGTAAAGGGGTCATTTTTATTTCACCTTGACCTATGGCAATGGAACAAATGGTGGAAAATGACCAGTTTCCCTTCCCTAGGTAACGGTTGTAGTAATGGGCATTTGGAATGAGCCCTCCTCGTTGCGCAGAAAAATCAATATCCACGTTCAGCTTTTTCCCCAAACCAAAAGCGGTCATATACGTATACCAGTTTTCCAAACCTATTTCGGCATCTTGTTCTTTGGTGTTGGCAAGATTGGGTTGAATTACCTTTCTCACTGCGGCGTAGAAATACGGATTACAAGAATATTGAATGGCTTTTGCTACGGAGGTTGCCGTGGGGTGGTTATGACATCCTACCACCGTTTTATTACATGAAAAAACACTGTTTGGGCGAATTTTCCCTTCCTGTAAACAGATTAAAGATTGAAGTAATTTAAAAATAGACCCAGGAGGATATTCTGCCTGTAGGGGTCGCGCAAATAAAGGCAAGTTAGGGTCGCTCACCAGCGCTGGATAGTTTTTTCGAATGTTCTTTCTTCCCGATAAAAGGTTGGGGTCGTAACCCGGTGAGGAGACCATCGTGAGTATTTCTCCACTGCGCGGTTCTATGGCAACAATGCAGCCTTTCTTGTTTTTCATTAATTCCTCTCCATAAGCTTGAAGGTTAATGTCCAAGCCCAAAATCAAGTTAGGTGAAGGGGTGGCGAGGGTGTCAAATTTTTTATCCGCATAGGGTTTGATTTCGTGGGCGGTCGCATCGGTTACGATATATCGAACGCCTTTAATACCTCGTAAAACCGCTTCGTAGGAGCGCTCGATACCCGATCGACCAATGTTCATTCCTGGTCGATAAAAGGGGTCCTTTTCAATTTCCTCTTGGTTTACCTCACTCATGTAGCCAAAAATATTGGCTGCGTTAGGGTAAGGATAGTAGCGCGTGCCTACTGGTTCTTCATAGATTCCCCCACCATAATCGCCCAAAAAAGGGGCAATCTGGGTGATTTCTTCTAAGCTTAAGTCTTTAATCAAGGGATAAGGACGGTCTTTTCGAAAATTTGATTCTCTTTTGCCCGTGGCAGGATTTAAATAATATCCTTCATTTTGTTTTATTTCCAACAAACGCTCACGCACCTCGGATTTTTCCCAACCGATTAACTTCGCAAAAGATGCCGTGTCGAAAGTCGTTAGTTTCTCTTCGACCACCATAAGGTTATAAGAAATTTGGTTGACAACAATTTTATTCCAGTTTCTATCGAAAACGGTTCCTCTTGGAGGAATTATTTCTCTTCTCCTTTCCGCAATTTCAGTGGCTCGACGGCTCCAAGTTGGATCGAAAATCTGCATATAAGCCAATCTTGAAAGAAAGAGTATTCCTGTAAAAACAACCAGACCCACGAGGAAGTATTTTCGGTTTTCTAAATTCATGAAACCAATCGCTTACGAAAGAAAAGCTGGGATACTAGTGCCACGAGAAAACTAACAACGAAACTCATAAATGTATTCCTTAGCAAGAGAAACCATTCGCTAATACGAAAAACTTCAAGGAAGAAAAACCAGGATAAATAGATTGAAAGCAATAGGCCATACGTGAGAAGAAACCACCGCCATCCCATATCGGAAAGCGTAGGGTCCTTTAAATTGTCGTAACCTTCTTTCGGAAGGAATAAGGTAAAAACGGCAGGACGCAAATAGGCAAAAAGCACCAACGAAGAGGCATTTAATCCATAACTATTCATCAAACTGTCGGCTAAAATTCCTAATATGAACCCCAATAACATCAACATAAATACTCCGGTATCGAAGGGCAAAAGCATAATAAACAAGGGCAGTAAAAACAGCTGCATTCCGTAACCGAAATCAAGATTTCGGGCAAGAAAAACTTGGGCGAATAGAAAGACAAAGAACAAAATAGCAAAACGAATCAAGGATTTCATGGCCTATTTTGAGTTTCAAGAGGAATGTCTTTTTGGAGCGTCTCCAATTCGTCCGCTATTAAGGAGCGAATTACATAAACAGTGTGAATATTTTTTAAATCTTCCTTGAAAAGCACATCAATATCCCACAAAGATTGATCTTCCATGCTGCGTTTCGTGAGTACTTTACCTATTAAGAGCCCCTTTGGAAATATACCCGTTGCTCCTTGGGTTCGAACTTCGCTCCACCGGGGCACAACCACATCTCTTGACACCCCGGTTATGCTACCGATTTTGGCATTTATACCGTTCCATTTGAGAAGCCCTCTTATTTCTTTTTTACCAATAATCACATCAAGATTAATGTCGGAAGTAAGGATAGATTTTACAAGACTGTATCGCTCACCTACCTTATAGACCACGCCTACAACCCCATGCGGAGATATAACTCCCATTCCTTTTTTTAAGCCTTGAGCCTTGCCCGCATTTAAGGTAAAGTAGTTGTTTCTTTGGTCGGATGATGCACGAATAATTTCTGCGGGTATGTAGTTAAAATACTGTTGATAAAGGGTGTCGTTTTTGTAAAATTCAGGACGTTGGAGTCGGTAATAATTATCTAAAGCCACACCCCTTAGTTGGGCATTTTCAATTTGCAAGGTTCGATTGGTTTCCATTAAATGAAAATACGCATAAAGGTTCTTTTTTCTTTCCAACAATGCTCCATTAATATCAGAAGCCGTAGTCATGAAAACGGTTGTTGGATACGTAACGAATTGAAAATAAAGGACAAAACAAAGCCCTAAAAAAACGCGAAATCGTATTAAAAAAGCAACCAGGTTCTGCATGGTGCAAAATTATGAAAGTAGGATTTACCGCAGCATCAATCCTTAATAAGGAATTGATAACGGCCAATATTCTTTAATGCAATGCTTGTTCCCAAGGCAACTGCGCGCAAAGGGTTGTCCGCCACATGTACCGGTAATTTTGTCTTTTCCTGAATGCGCAGATTTAACCCGCGCAACATGGAGCCACCTCCTGCTAGATAAATACCCGTTTTATAGATATCCGCACTCAGTTCCGGAGGAGTAGAAGCCAAAGCACTTAAGATGGCTTCCTCTATTTTTGCAATCGTTTTATCTAAAGCTGCCGCTACTTCGTCATGCGTGATCAGTATTTCCTTCGGAATCCCCGAAAGTAAATCCCTCCCTCGAACAGCAAATGGTGGAGGCGGATCCTCTAAAACGGGAATCGCGGCTCCAACTTCAATTTTAATTTCTTCAGCAGTGCGCTCTCCAATCAGAATGTTGTGTTGACGACGCATGTATTCTTCGATGTCGCTGGTAAAATCATCGCCTGCGATACGAATGGATTTATCGGAAACGATTCCACCAAGGGCAATTACGGCGATTTCGGAGGTTCCTCCACCGATGTCAATGATCATGTTGCCTGTGGGCTCTTCTACATCGATACCTATTCCAATAGCCGCCGCCATGGGTTCGTGGATTAAATAAACTTCTTTTGCACCAGCGTGTTCGGCAGAGTCTCGAACAGCACGTTTTTCTACCTCGGTTATCCCAGAGGGAATGCATATAACCATGCGCAGTGTTGGCCTGAAGAGGGAGTTTCCCGTGTTAATCATCTTAATCATGCCCCGAATCATCTGTTCGGCACTGTTAAAGTCTGCAATAACCCCATCTTTTAAGGGGCGAATGGTTTCGATTAATTTATGCGTCTTCCCATGCATTTGCTGGGCTTTTTTTCCAATGGCTACAATTTTTCCTGACTGAATGTCTTTGGCTACTATGGACGGTTCGTCTACCACCACTTTATCATTCCAAATGATTAAGGTGTTCGCTGTACCTAAGTCGATGGCAATCTCTTGCGTTAAAAAACTAAATAAACCCATGAATAATGGAATGAAAAAATAGAGTCCGAAGGTAGGTAAAAAGGATGGAAAAGAAAAATCAATGTTTGAAATGCCGAAAAGCACTAAAAACCATGGCAATTCCTAAACGATCGCAGGCCTCAATGGAAAGAGCATCTTTAATCGATCCTCCCGGTTGAATGATGGCAGAAATGCCCGCTTTAGCCGCAATTTCAACACAATCAGGAAACGGGAAAAACGCATCGCTTGCCATCACTGCGCCTTCTACATCGAGGCCAAAACTTTTCGCTTTTTCAAGCGCTTGTTGGAGTGCGTCGACACGGGAAGTTTGACCAGTACCGCACGCTAACATGCGCCCGGATTTTACGATCGCAATGGCATTGGATTTGGTGTGTTTTGCAATCACATTGGCCATGAATAAATCTTCCGTTTCCTGTAAAGTAACAGCTCGTTGGGTGGCTAATTTCCAATCCTCTTTCGGAACGATAACATCGTCCGCTTCTTGAATCAATTTACCGTTCAAAATGGTTCGCTCCTGGATTTTAGGCCATTCAAAATCGTTCATCTTGAGAAGTATCCGATTTGCTTTGTTTTGCAGTAAGGTTAGTGCTTGGACTTGGTAGTCAGGAGCTAACAAGACTTCAAAAAACAGGGGGTGAATTTTTTCCGCACACGCGTTACTTATCACCTGATTTGTAATTAACACTCCCCCAAAGGCACTAATCGGATCGGCAGATAACGCCCAGTCGTAGGCTTGCTCCAGGGTTTCTGCAAGCGCTAATCCGCAAGGGTTGTTGTGTTTTATGATGGCGAAAAAAGGGGTTTCTTTTGGAAAGTCCTTCATTAGGCGCCAAGCTGCATCGATATCGAGTAAATTATTGTAAGAGATTTCCTTTCCATTGAGTTGTTTGAACAACCCCGTTAAATTGCCTTCAAAGTGCGCTTTTTGATGGGGGTTTTCTCCATAACGGAGCGTTGTTTGCCCTGGGAGGCTTTCTTGAAAATAATGATGGATAGCCTGGTCGTAGGCATAGGTTTTTCCAAAGGCCGCCCGTGCCAAGGACTTACGTTCCGAACGGGTAGTTTTACCTTCATGCAGGATGAAATGGTCAATAAACGCTGGGTATTGCCGAATATCGGACAACACTACCACATCCTGGTAATTTTTAGCTGCTGCGCGTAAAAGGGACACCCCTCCGATATCGATTTTCTCGATAATTGTTGCTTCATCTTGGGTTGCTTTTACTGTTTCTTCAAATGGATACAGGTCCACAACCACCAAATCAATACGTGGAATTTCATGGTGTTGCACGGTGATGAGGTCCTCGCGGTTTTCTCTTCGATGTAAAATACCACCAAAAACTTTCGGGTGCAGGGTTTTTACCCTTCCTCCAAGAATTTCCGGAAATCCAGTTATTTCACCTATTTCTAGAACGGGAATTCCCATATCGGCAATAAAATCCGCGGTTCCTCCTGTAGATATAAGGGCTACTCCATGGCTGTGTAAACAGGAAACTAAAGGAGCAAGTCCATCCTTACGATAAACCGAAATAATCGCCGTACTTATCGGCAAATGATGCTGCATGAATTTGATATTATCCTTTCAGAAGTTGACTACCCCGAGCACATTTCACAACTGTCGGGATTTTCTAAAGAACAAGCAATGGCCGCTTGTTTTTCCTCCTCCGATTGAACGGCAGGTTCTTCAACAACCCGCTTGTCAAGGGTAAACTTAATGGCGTCAGTAGCGGCCTTTGTTCGTAAATAGTACATTCCAGTTTTTAGGTTTTTAATGCGTTCTGGAATTTCCGGGATATTCTGAACGGAACCATTAGCGGCCATGATTTTCTGCCGCATTTCCGGATTCCAAAGACCTTCTTTAACTAAATCTTTTAATAGGTGTTTGTTCACGATAATGAACTCTCCCGAAAGCACTCTTCGCGTATAAATGTTCGAGGTGTAGGGTTCAAAACACTCGTTGTTGCCTAAAATTTGAGCGGTGGAAGCCGTAGGCATCGGAGCCAACAACAAAGAATTACGTACACCATGCTCCATCACCTCTTGTTTAAGAAGGTCCCATTCCCAGCGGTCGGTTGGTGTAACCCCCCAATGATCGAATTGGAAGATTCCTTGAGATACAGGAGACCCTTTAAAGGACGAATAAGGCCCCTCTTTTTTGGCTAAATCCTTGGAAGCAGTCATTGCTGCATAGTAAATGGTTTCAAATAATTCCTTGTTGAGTTTTCGTGCTTCTTCAGATTCAAACGGATATCCTAAAAGGATGAAGGCGTCTGCCAGGCCTTGTACCCCCAGTCCAATAGGACGATGGCGCAGGTTTGAGTTTTTTGAAGCTTCTACCGGATAGAAGTTCTCATCGATTACCTTGTTCAAATTTAAAGTAACTTGGTACGTTACTTCAAATAATTTGTCGTGGTCGAATTGACCGTTTTCGGTAATGAATTTTGGAAGGGCCAACGAAGCTAAGTTGCATACGGCAATTTCATCAGGGGCGGTATATTCAATGATTTCGGTGCAAAGATTAGAAGACTTTATAGTACCTAAATTCTGTTGATTGGATTTAGCATTCGCGGCATCTTTATACAACATATAAGGCGTACCCGTTTCAATTTGGGATTCTAAAATTTTGAACCATAAATCTTGGGCATTAATGGTTTTTCGGCCTTTACCCTCTTTTTCGTATTGAGTATAAAGCGCTTCGAATGCTTCGCTGTGGGTGTCGGACAATCCAGGGCACTCTTTCGGGCACATTAAGGTCCATGTTCCATTGGCTTTCACCCGTTTCATAAATAAATCTGGAATCCATAAGGCAAAAAACAAATCTCGTGCGCGCTGTTCCTCTTTCCCATGGTTTTTCTTAAGGTCTAAGAAATCAAAAACGTCCGCATGCCAAGGTTCGAGGTAAATTGCGAAAGAACCTTTTCGTTTTCCTCCGCCTTGGTCCACGTAACGCGCCGTATCATTGAAAACACGCAGCATGGGTATAATTCCATTGGAAGTTCCATTGGTTCCTTTAATGTAAGACCCTGTGGCGCGAATATTATGGATGGAAAGCCCTATGCCTCCAGCCGCTTGTGAAATTTGAGCACAAGAAGTAAGGGTATCATAAATTCCCACAATACTATCTTCTTTCATGGTAAGAAGAAAGCACGAGGACATTTGGGGTTTCGGTGTTCCTGCATTAAAAAGGGTAGGGGTGGCGTGGGTAAACCAGCCTTCGGACATTAGGTTGTAGGTTTTTATGGCAGATTGAATATCGTTTTTGTGAATACCCAAGGATACGCGCATCAGCATATGTTGCGGACGTTCGGCAATTCTACCATCGATTTTAAGCAAATAGGATCGGGTTAGGGTTTTGAAGCCAAAGTAATCGTACCTAAAATCACGGTCGTAAATAATGCTTGAATCAAGAACTTCTTTATTTTCTATAAGTATGTTGTAAACATCCTCTGCATCGTATAACCCTTCAATCACCTTAATTGCAACCGATTCTGGGGACACCATTGGGTCTAATCCATAACACATTTTCACCACTCGAGCGGTAATTTTATCAAATTTTACGGCTTCTTTGCGTCCGTCACGCTTTAAAACATACATAGCTGTTTCTTTTTAGTAGATTAAAATTCTTCGTCTAAACTGAATCGTTGAGTTTCTTTTTCTCCCAACACATTGGCTTTTTGGTATTCTCCCACCCGACGTTCGAAAAAATTCGATTTTCCTTGAATGGAAATCATTTCCATGAAATCAAACGGGCAGGTAACGTTATAAATGCGCTCGTTTCCGAGTTCAACTAACAATCGATCAGCTACAAACTCAATGTATTGGCTCATGAGGTCGCTGTTCATCCCGATGAGTTTAACCGGCAAGGCATCGGTGATGAATTCTTTTTCAATTTCTACCGCATCTCGGATGATTTCTTCCACCTTTTCTTTCGGTAGTTTATTAACTAAATGGTTGGAATACAATAGGCAAGCAAAATCACAATGCAACCCTTCGTCTCGGGAAATCAATTCATTGGAAAAACAAAGTCCTGGCATAAGGCCACGTTTTTTCAACCAAAAGATCGAACAAAAAGAACCGGAGAAAAAGATGCCCTCTACGGCCGCGAAGGCTACTAAGCGTTCTGCGAACGAACCTTTTTCAATCCAGCGCAATGCCCAATCCGCTTTTTTCTTCACGCAATCTAAGGTGTCAATAGCATTAAAAAGAGTTGCTTTCTCCTTGGAATCCTTAATGTACGTATCGATTAGCAATGAATAGGTTTCGGAATGGATGTTCTCAATGGCAACTTGAAACCCGTAAAAAAACTTTGCCTCGGTGTATTGCACTTCGGATAGAAAATTCTCCGCCAAGTTTTCATTAACGATGCCGTCCGATGCCGCAAAAAAGGCCAATACATGCTTGATGAAATGACGTTCATCGTCACTCAATTGTCCCCAATCGGTTAGGTCTTGAGAAAGATCGATTTCTTCAGCGGTCCAAAAACTGGCCTCCGCTTTTTTGTAGAAACTCCAAATGTCGTTGTGT